>NZ_JAYFEQ010000859.1:0-41089 GCF_055795085.1 Phormidium sp. CCY1219
GGCGCGCAGCTCTTCCAAGAACCGGTGCGGAAGCGGCGCTCGTCCACATGTTCCGTCCCGATGCGGTATCCACCGGCGAGCAACTGGCGGACCTGCTCGATCGCCTCACCACTTAAACTTGTCGTCATCGTCTGACCGTTTGAACTATAGCCATTAGAATAGGGGGTTGAGCCTGCCTCATTGCGAACTTGGGTCACGCAAGCGATATTTTCGGCACAGCGATAGCCGGAGCGTAAGGCATCATTGACACCCACTACATGGGTGGCAAACTTCACGTCCGTATCTTGTACCGCTGGTAAGCGCTCGGCTTGTTGCTGGTTGGTAATCACCGACCCAGAGGGCACGTATTTTCCCGGGGGAATCTCCACATCTTGGATCAAGGCATGCATCATCACGATACAGCCCTTGCCCACCCGGGCGTTAAATACCGTGGAACGAAACCCGATAAAGCAATCGTCACCCACATAAACCGGTCCGTGGATCAAGGACATGTGGGTAATCGAACAATTCTTGCCGATCCACACCGAGTAGCGTGCGTTATCATCTCCGAGAACCCGGCCTTGTTCCAGACCGTGAATGACCACCCCATCTTGGATATTGGTGCCATCGCCAATGTAAAACGGGTTGCCTTCATCGGCCCGGATCGAGGTTCCCGGTGCAACCAACACATTGGCACCAATCCGCACATCCCCAATGATGTTAGAAAAGGAATGAACGTAGGCACTTTTATCTATTTGAGGCTCGGCCATATTTTTCGACCAAGGTGTCGGCGGAGCCGCTGTGCTGCGGACTACCATAACTGAATTCCTCCTTCCTGAACAATTGTCCCTTGTCCTTTGTCATTTGCGCGATCGCCACGATGCCCACGAGCGATAACAAATGACAAAGGACGAGCTTACGCCTAACGATACTGATCTTTCTTGCTATATAGGATGCGATTTTCGACACTCACCGTGTCCACAATCGCGATGACTGCGGCATCCACTGGTCGATCGCCACGCCGAGGAACCTGACGTGCTGCACTGCCTAGGCTGACGAGTACCCACTCGTCTACACCTGCTCCCACACTATCGGCAGCTACCTGATATTTGGGCAGCGGGTTGCCCTGGTCATCTAGCAATTGCACCAGGAGAAATTTCACTCCTTGCAGACTTGGTTCCTTTTGGGTACTGACGACCGTACCGCGAACTTTCGCAAGTTGCATGGGTTTAGGGGCGACCTAAGCGAATGCCGGTGGTGCTTTCCCGGAACTGCTCCACGGCTTCCGTGTAGCGAATCGGCAGCACGTACTCCAGGTTTTCATGGGGACGAGCAATGATGTGGGTGGAGACCACCTGTCCGCCCCTGACCCGGGTCACGTTATCCTGTGCGGCACCCACAGAAGCTTGCACTTCCGACACATCTCCCCGAACGATTACCGTCACGCGACCGCTGCCGATTTTTTCGTAACCCACCAAGGTTACGCGGGCAGCTTTTACCATCGCGTCTGCGGCTTCTACCACGGCTGGAAACCCGAGGGTTTCCACCATCCCGACTGCGATTGACATGAGTTTGACTCCCTCATAGTGTAGTGGTCTGTTTGCGTCCTGTCGGACTCGGTTGTTACCTACGCGCCATAGCGCCGAGCTAATACGTTCGGAACTGTTCCACGGCCTCGGTGTACCGAATCGGCAGTACGTATTCTAGGTTCTCATGCGGACGGGCAATAATGTGGGTTGATACGACTTCTCCACCATTAACTCGCTTGACCGATTCGACCCCGGCGGCCACAGAGGCTTGCACTTCGGATACGTCTCCCCGAACGATGACCGTGACGCGCGCGCTGCCGATTTTTTCATAGCCGACCAAGGTCACGCGAGCGGCTTTCACCATTGCGTCTGCGGCTTCCACAACCGCTGGAAAGCCTTTGGTTTCAATCATTCCCACTGCAATTGGCATGTCTTGTGTCTCCTGAACTGATGAGTCGTTTTACGACAACTAAGCTGCTATGTGAATATTTACGGGAATCCCCACTCTATTTTTTTGCTTAGTTAACGCTATTGTCTTCCTTTAACCAGAATAGGTGAAGCTTGTATCCCTTGACAATATAAATAATAATCATATTGGCAAATCTACGCAATCAGCCGGACTTATATTGTAAAGAAAATTAATACTTTATTAATAAAATTAATGGTGAAATGTAAAGGAGGTTCCACCGAAAGAGGCGATCGCAGAGCCTGGAACCCCCCGGGGGAGAGGCGGCGAAAGCCTCGAGGCACGGGAGGCATGGAAAGCGCGTCGCCACCACGATCGGCCTCATCGAATCGCGGTTATCCAGGAGGCACGCCCCTGACACGGTTCCCTCCCCCACTGGCATCTCCACCCAGACCCCGCCCTCCGCAGCGCGCCGCCCATCGGCTTTGGGCAAAGCATTCAGCCAACCTTTTACAGAAAAACTTTACAACCACAGCAGTTTCAACGGGCAATTCCAATGAATCAATTTCTCGTGCAAACGAGTTGGTGGGTTCCCCTCTACAGTCTGATCGGAGCAATATTGACCTTGCCGTGGTCAACTGGCTCGATCCGACGCACCGGGCCGCGACCCGCCGCTTACTTTAACCTCTTCACCACCACCCTTGCCTTCATTCATGGCGCATTCTTGTTCCGAACCACCTGGAACCAAGATCCACAACAACTAATCTTCCACTGGCTCAGCACTGGAGATTTAGACCTCTCGGTGGTCCTCGACATCTCCCAAGTCAGTACCGGGGCAATGGAATTAGTCACCGGCTTGAGTCTGCTGGCGCAACTGTTTTCCCTCGGCTACATGGAAAAAGACTGGGCATTAGCCAGATTCTTCGGCCTGATGGGCTTTTTTGAAGCCGCCATGAGCGGTTTGGCCATCAGCAATTCCCTGTTTCTCAGCTATGCCTTGCTCGAAATGCTCACCCTGTCCACCTATTTAATCGTGGGATTCTGGTACGCCCAACCTCTGGTGGTCACCGCCGCGCGGGATGCCTTTTTAACCAAGCGCGTGGGAGATATCTTGCTGCTGATGGGGGTCGTCAGTGTGGGCACTCTGGCGGGCAGCTTTAGTTTCTCGGATCTCGAAACCTGGTCGGAAACTGCCGTACTCTCCCCCTGGATCGCCAACCTCCTGGGTCTGGCGTTAATCGCCGGACCGATCGGCAAATGCGCTCAATTCCCGCTGCACCTGTGGTTGGATGAAGCGATGGAAGGTCCCAACCCGGCGTCTTTGTTGCGAAATTCCCTGGTGGTCACTTGCGGCGCTTACGTGCTGATTAAGTTATCCCCCGTGTTGTCCCTGTGCCCGATTACCCCGATCGCCTTAATTGCGATCGGTACCGTCACCGCGATCGGCGCTTCTGCAGTGGCGATCGCCCAAATCGATATCAAGCGCACTCTGTCTCATTCCACCAGCGCCTTATTGGGTCTGGTCTTTATCGCCGTGGGCATGCAGCATGTGGATGTGGCCTTATTGCTCCTGTTCACCCACGCGATCGCCAAAGGTCTCCTGTTTATGAGCGCCGGTTCGGTCATCATCACCACCAACAACCAAAACATTACCGAATTGGGTGGCCTCTGGTCGAAAATGCCCGCCACTACCCTCGCTTTTGTGGTGGGTAGCGCAGGCTCGATCGCCGTCCTCCCCCTGGGCACCTTTTGGGCAATGGAACGCTGGCTCAATGGCTTCTGGATCGTCCCTTGGTGGCTAGTCCTTATCCTGGTGGCGGTCAATGGTTTAACCGCCCTCAACTTCACCCGGGTCTTTAGTCTGGTATTCTTGGGCGAACCGCAACCGAAAACGCGCCGCGCCCCGGAAGTCCCTTGGCCAATGGCTTTACCAATGGTTAGCTTGACTATCGTCACCCTCTTAGTTCCCCTAATGCTCCAACACTGGCAACTGTTGCTCAGTTGGGCCGGCCCTTGGGCAAGAACTGGTCCGGATCCGGCAGTGTTTTCCCTCCCCTTACTGGTTTTCTCTGGCATTTTGGGCTGTGTGGTGGCCGGCCTGCTTTATATCAAACCCGCACAACGCCAACCCGTCCAACTCCCTTGGCAATCCCTGCAAGATTTGTTCGCCTATGACTTTTACATCGATCGCCTCTACCGCCTCACTGTGGTCTTCGCCGTAGAACAGTTTTCCAAAATCAGCGCCTGGTTCGATCGCTATTTTGTCGATGGATTGGTCAATTTTGTTGGCTTGGCTACCGTCTTCAGCGGCCAAGGCTTAAAATATACCGTCCCCGGTGTTTCCCAACTTTACATCCTCACCATTCTCATCGGCGTCGCCGCTTTGGGTCTGCTGATGAGTTCCCTGTTGTAAGACAAGTCCCCCGCCTACATCCGCAAGCCGTTGGCCCGCAAAACTCCACTCGAACACCTCAATTATTCGGCAGTTGAGCTCATCGCCCATGCTGCCTCATTCCTCCTTTTCCCTGCCCACTTCCTGGGGCGATCGCGGCGGGAAAACCGATGAAATTGCCAGCATCACCTAAACGCTCAACAGTTGCAATCCGCCACGGTTCCGAGGCCCTATTTCCCCCCGGAACCCACCGCGAACTCTCTTCAGCCCTTTTCCCCCAATTTTCCTCGTGCAAAACCCTCGTGACAAAGGAGCCGAATTGATTCATGCTCAGTGCTTTGATAGGGGTGCCGTTGCTCGGTGCCGCAATTGTCGGACTATTGCCCACCCAAATGGATGGAAGGCGATCGCGTCAGCTTGCCATCGCGATCGCCTCTGTCTTGTTCCTCTGGACCGTCTTTCTGGGAACCCAATTTGACCCCCATCAGGCGGGGATGCAATTTTCGCAAAACCTCCCTTGGATCGAAACCTTGGGTCTGGGCTACCGCGTAGGCATCGATGGTCTCTCTTTACCGTTATTAGTCTTAAACGCCCTGCTAACGGCGATCGCCCTCTACAGCACTAAACCCTCTATCTCTCGACCTCGGCTTTACTACTCGTTACTCTTGCTGTTAAACGCCGGCGTCTCGGGGGCGTTTCTCGCCCAGGATTTGTTGCTGTTTTTCCTGTTCTACGAACTCGAACTGATTCCCCTTTATTTATTAATCAGCATTTGGGGGGGCGATCGCCGAGGCTACGCCGCTACTAAATTTTTGCTCTATACCGCCGTTTCCGGCATCCTGATTTTGGCCTCTTTCTTGGGTTTGGTGTGGTTCACCGAGGCGAGTAGCTTCGCTTACCAAACCTTTGCTGGGGCAACCCTTCCCCTGGACAAGCAACAACTGCTGCTGGCACCTTTGCTGATCGGCTTTGCGATTAAAATTCCCATCGTTCCGTTTCATACCTGGTTGCCCGATGCTCATGTGGAAGCCTCTACGCCGATTTCGGTGCTGCTGGCAGGGGTTTTGTTAAAATTAGGCACTTACGGTTTGCTGCGCTTTGGCTTGGGCTTGTTTCCCGATGCCTGGGCCGCGTGGGCACCTTGGTTGGCTACGGTGGCGGCGATCGCCGTACTCTATGGTGCCTTAAACGCCATCTCCCAAACCGATATGAAAAAAATGGTCGCCTTTAGCTCCGTTGCCCATATGGGATATATCCTCTTAGCCTGTGCGGCAAATACGCCGTTGAGTCTGTTGGGTGCGGTGTTTCAAATGGTCAGCCACGGTTTGATTAGTGGTTTGCTTTTTCTGCTGGTGGGGGTGGTGTACAAAAAAGCTGGAACGCGCGATTTGCAAGCGATTGAGGGGTTGTTGAACCCGGAACGCGGTTTGCCGATGGTGGGTTCTCTGATGATTTTGGGGGTGATGGCAAGTGCTGGTATCCCCGGAATGGCGGGATTTATTGCCGAGTTTATTATTTTTCGCGGCAGTTTGCCGGTGTTCCCGGTGCAAACTCTCTTGTGTATGGTGGGCACGGGTCTGACGGCGGTTTACTTTTTACTGCTGATTAATCGCGCTTTTTTTGGCCGATTGTCCGAACCGGTGGTGAATTTGCCTCGGGTTGAATGGGCCGATCGCATTCCGGCGATCGTTCTGGCTGTGGCGATCGTGGTTCTGGGTCTGTGGCCTTCTGGCTTGGTGGCTTATACTGAAGCGCAAACTACTGCCTTGAGTCAGCCCACAGGCGCGATCGCTGTCTCGCCCACTGTGACCTCCCCGACGCCCTAATTCTTCATCCCTCCCACCCATCACCCCCACGGGGAAAGGCTCAGCAAATGTGCAGGTTATTTGACCCCGTAGAGACGCGATTAATCGCGTCTCTAAAAAGCCGAGGTTTCCCCCCCCCATTATGGGAACGAGTTACAGTTAAATTTCAGAACATCATCGTTAAAATTAACCCGTTTTTATTCACAAAAAAAATTTATTCGCTTGTATTGTCTTGCTGTCTTAAAAAAAATAAACTTGTTTAAAACCAATTCAGGGAGGATTCTTTCACCCATGACAAGCACAAAATTAAAACCCTCTAATCATCCATTAGCCCCCTATATTAAAAGGTTGGAATCCGGGGGAGACTTGCTACCGCATTCCCCAGAAAATATGATTGAAGTGGTGGGAATTCTCAAAAGCTACGGGGTAGTCCTTGATGCGTATTCCCGCAATCTTATCTATATTGCCAATCATCAGTTTTTAGTGTTTTTTCCGTTTTTTAAGTATTTTAATGGGGAGGTGAATCTACCAAAGCTGTTGCGTCACTGGGGACACGATCGCATTAATTTCGAGTATGCCGAATACTGCATGAAAGTCATGTTTTGGCATGGTGGAGGTGGGTTGGATACCTATTTAGATTCGCCAGAATTTTGCCAGTTAGCTTGCGAGGCGATCGCGGCTAAATTTAAGCGCAATCCGGTGATTCTCGGACTCAATCGGCTGTTTCCTGACTTTTTGCTCGAACAGGTGCGCTGCTTGGCTTATTACAGCGGTTTGGGTCAATTTTGGCGGGTGATGAGCGATATTTTTCTCTCCCTGAGCGATCGCTATGACAGGGGGGAAATCACTTCGATTGCGCAAGTGGTGCAGCATATCCTCGATGGGTTAGTGGCGGCGGCGAATAAACCGATTACTTATGCGGTGAAGATTGGCGATCGCGAATACCCCATCATCCCCAAGGAGGCAGGGTTAACCTTTCTGATGGATACCGCCGTGCCTTATGTGGATTCGATTTTCTTCCGAGGTGCGCCGTTTCCGGGCACGGTTTCCTACAACGCTCAGGCTCATCAAATTCCAGAACGCCAAAGTGCGTTTAGTTATGGTGCCCTGTATGCGGATCCTCTGCCTACCGGTGCCGCAGGGATTCCGCCAACCTTATTGATGCAGGATATGAGGCACTATCTGCCCGATTATCTGCATCGGGTCTATCGCGAAAGCTGTCGCGGGGAAGACGATTTGCGGGTGCAAATCTGCCAAAGCTTTCAAAAATCTATGTTTTGCGTGACCACGGCAGCGATGAAAGGATTGGCTCCTTATCCCCTGGATACCCAGGATGCACAACAACAACAAGCCAATCGCGCTTATCTCGAACAGTGGATGGATCGATTCGTCACCTCCCGCTTGCAGGAGGTCAACCAACCGACAACTCGCGATTGTCAGTTATTCTCGGAACCCCAAACTCATTAACCCCCACCATACACCGGGGCACCCGATGGACGTCCCCGGTTTGGCGATCGCTCAATGGTTATGGGTTGCGCTTAGCTATGAGGGACGCATGAGGAAGACACAAGCATGGGGGGCAGGCGATCGCCTCTCGGGCGAAAGCCTTTTTACCCCAGAAAGGAGTTAGGATTGCAGTTGAGGTTTTGTTTGATGGAGAAAAGACGCTCGATTGCAAAAGAATAAATAGGAAGACAATTGCAAGGGAGTGATGGAATGCACTTTTTCCGCAATGGGAAAAAGTGCATGATGCTGATTCAAAGCGGATCTCCAGTGGATGAAAGGCGCTGCGCGGCGATCGCGGAACTCCCTGGGCACGAAATAAGGGATAATAGCAACAAAAGTTACCATTAGAGTCTGCGATCGCCGTGCAACACTATGGAGAAGGGAGTCTTACAGTTTTTGCAAGTAAATTTATATTAACGTTTTTCAACTATAAAGGGAAGGCATAGTTTTTTATGACTATAATAGATTTTTAGTTATAGATTTAAGGGTTATTTAGGAGATAAGCATTGAAGCAGGCAACGCTGCACCAGCTTAGGGTATTTGAAGCGGTGGCTCGCCACAGTAGCTTTACCCGCGCTGCAGAGGAGCTCTTTCTCACCCAACCCTCTGTCTCAATGCAAGTGAAGCAGTTGAGCAAATCAGTGGGAATGCCGCTGTTTGAGCAAGTGGGAAAACGGTTGTATTTAACCGAAGCGGGTAAGGAGTTACTGGGCACTTGCCGCGAAGTGTTCGAGCGCTTGGCTCAGTTTGAAATGACGGTGGCGGATCTTAAAGGTCTCAAACAGGGACAATTGCGGCTGTGCGTGATTACCACAGCCAAATACGTGATCCCCCGCTTGTTAGGGACATTCTGTCAGCGCTACCCAGGAATCGATTGTTCTCTAACCGTGACCAATCACGAGGGGTTACAGGAACGTCTCAACGACAATCAAGACGATATCTATATCTTGAGTCAACCGCCAAGCAGTCCAGATGTGGCTTGTCACCCGTTTCTGGAAAATCCGCTGGTGGTTTTGGCATCGGTGAATCATCCTCTGGCATCGGAAACGAATATTCCTCTCGATCGCCTCAATGGCGAACCGTTTATCATGCGCGAACCGGGTTCGGGAACGCGACATGCGGTCCAAAAACTATTTGACGAACACTCGGTTGAGGTGAAGGTCCGCCTGGACCTG
The DNA here is from genome assembly GCF_055795085.1 of Phormidium sp. CCY1219. Taxonomy (NCBI): domain Bacteria; kingdom Bacillati; phylum Cyanobacteriota; class Cyanophyceae; order Oscillatoriales; family Oscillatoriaceae; genus Phormidium; species Phormidium sp. CCY1219. Next base: position 8,793 of record NZ_JAYFEQ010000859.1, read on the forward strand.
GGAAGCAATGAGGCAATCAAACAAGCGATCGCTGGGGAGTTGGGAATCTCGGTTCTGTCTCGTCATGTGTTGGCCCTGGAAGGCTGGCGCAATCAATTGACGATTCTCGACGTGCAGGGTTTTCCCATTCCCCGTCATTGGTATGCAATCTACCCCACCGGCAAGCAATTGTCGGTGGTGGCTCGTACTTTTTGCGACTATCTTCTGAATGAGGGTCGCCAAATTATCGAGCAAACAACGAATTTTAAGCAAACTGCCTTCGACCAATTCCCCGAGGATAAGTCTGTAGGTACCCCGGAAAATTCGTCAGTTTAGCCCGATCGCAGCTCATGCTTTTCCCAGGCGCTTTGCTCCGCCTCGCTTTGTTGCGATCGGCATCAGCCATCAATTGTTCACCGATTTGTGTGCTATTTCGACAATGGTTGACCAAACTATCGCAGACACGGCTTACCGCCGTGTCTTTCTCTTTCATCCAAACTGCTGCACCCCAATGGTGCCATTTCCCCCGTCAGCGATCGCCCAAAAGCAATCCGCCCTTACCAGACCTGCGTGCGGGCGATCGCCTCCCAAACTCTAGCCTCGGAAAACACCCATCTCAAATCCGCCAAATTTACTTGCAGATTGCCAAATACCTCTGCTATAATATATGCCAATTTTCTTATTTTGTCGATTTTTCCCACACTTTTCCACCATTTTTATTTGTCTCGGCCCCTTCGAGCGGCGATCGCCCCCGAGTTAATGATTCGCGATAACAATACCCCGCTTTCCATCACTGCAAATCTTGCCGAAAGCAATCTCGAAACAGTTCGTTAAAATAAAGCGTAGACAACCAATAAAAAACCACGGCGTTGGCTTTCTAAAAAACGGCTATGGCTAAAACCACAGAAAAAACAGAAAAAAAGAGCACAGATCGGCTCAACATCGTCCTCGATACCACCTTGAAGCGCCGATTTAAAGCAAAATGTGGCATGGAAGGCTTAGATATGAGTTTGTGGCTTAAGCTCTCTGATTGAAAAGTGGGTCGAGGGAAAAGTTGCTGAAGATTAATTCTTTTTTAATAAAGGATTAACCCCATTACAGCCCACCCCGGTTGGGGAGTGCATCAAAGCGCCAAAGCGATCGCGCGGTTGCAATACACCGTGCTAGTGTGGGGGAAAATGGGAAAAAACCAGAAACTCCCGAACCCCCTGAGAGTGGGAATTGATAAATCGGGTCAAACATGCGAAAATCGAGCAGCTAATTTATTGGCAGTAGCGAGAAATCCCTTGTTGAAGCTCAATCGAGAAAAGACCTATCTGTTAGCGGTGGCGAGTCAATGGTTGAGCCAACTGTCACGGCTGGCTATTTTATTTGCCGGGATTAGCCTGCCGGCTTACGCGCAACCGATCGCGCCTAGGGAGGATGGCACCCATACGGAAGTCACCCGCGATCGCAATCGCTACGAGATTACCGGGGGTCAAACCTCTGGCGATGGCGCAAATTTGTTTCACAGTTTCGAACAATTTAACCTCAATGCGGGGGAAATTGCCAATTTTCACGCCACACCGGCGATCGCCAATATCCTCAGTCGCATTGTCGGCGGCGATCCTTCCGTGATTAACGGGTTAATCCAAATCACCGGGGGCAACCCCAACTTATTCCTAATCAATCCCGCCGGCATTCTCTTTGGCCCAGAGGCCCGTTTAAACGTTCCCGCGTCGTTTACCGCCACCACCGCCACGGGGATTGGCTTTGACAGGCGCTGGTTGAGCGCGCAAGGCGATAGCGATTACACTCGCTTACTGGGCACCCCGAACCGCTTTGAGTTCCCCGCGCAACCGAGTCCGATTGTCAATCTCGGCAACTTAACCCTCACCCCAGGTCACGACCTCGCCCTCCTCGGGGGCACCATTCTCAATACCGGCACCCTCGCCGCCCCGGATGGCAACCTGATCGTAGCCGCTATCCCGGGTCAACACCGGGTGCGGATTTCTCAGCCCCACCATCTGCTGAGTTTGGACATCGCCCCTTCCCCAGATCCCGCCCGGGTGTCTGCACCGCTGACGTCGGTTTCTTTGCCTCAGTTGCTCACTGGGGGCGAGGTGACTCACGCCCGGGATATCCAAGTTTACCCGGATGGGCGGGTAGAATTAACCGGTGCCGGCTTGTCCGTAGAACCGGGGGATGTGGCCACAAGTTCCCACCGCGCCCACAGTGCTACCCTTTCCGCCCAGGGGAATTTAACCCTGTTTTCATCCCCAGGCGGTGGGGAATCGATGCAAACCACCGGGAATCTGACGGGGGTGGCGCAAGAAACGGTGCAAATTCGCGACAGTGCCACGGATCCTTTGCAGATTCGGGTGGGGGGCCAGTTGACGCTCTCTGGGAAGGAAATCGATATTTTTGCGTTAAATCATCCCGCAAGTGGTCTGGTGGCGGCGGGGGATATGCGGTTGCGATCGCCTAATCCGGCGATCGGCGATGCCCGGTTTTCCACCGGGGGCAATTTCCGCATCGAAACTTGCTCTACCCCGACTTGTACCCACAGCACCCCGGGAGATTTAGTCAGTCCCCAGGATCCGGCAATCTTTGCCCGGGGGGATGTGTCCTTGGGATCCTACGAAGGTGGCTCCTTGGGCATTCTGGCGGGGGGAAGCGTCACCCTGGGGGATGTGACGATTACGGGGCGCGACCCCAATGCCACGGGTTTCCCTCAATTCTCCATTCCGTTACCTGAGGGATCCCAGATAGCGGTGGATCTGGCTTCGCAACCGCAGTTGGTGGTGTTGAGTGGGGTGAATCTCTCGGATCCGCAATTGAATCTTCCGTCGTTGGATGCGGTGCAATCTGCCGGATCCCTATCCCCCACGTTGAGCGCTAGGGCTACCGGTGCGGATATTCAAACGGGCAATATTCGGATCGCCTCTGGGGATGGGGCGGTGATTTTATCCAATACTGTGTTCCCCAATCTCGCCTTACCGGGGGGCACGATCGCTACTGGCGCGATCGATACTAGCAGTGTGACTGGTAATGCAGGATATGTGATTATCTTATCCCGCAGTGAGATTAATACTAGTGGGGGCATCCTCAACGCTACGGCGCGCAATGGCAATGGTGGAAATGCAATTCTCTCCGCTGAGGGAAACATTGTTACCCAAGGGATTCAAACCCTGGGCGATTTGAACGGGGGCGCGATTCGCATTACCAGCACTACCGGCACGGTGGATACGGGCGGGGAACGGTTGGTGAGTGGGGGAGAAATCGCCAATGCGAATACGGGTGAGGTGCTGGCGGTGACGGATAATAGCGGCGAGGTGGCGATCGCGGCGCAGGGGAATATCTCCACGGGCAACATTTTCTCGTTTAGCGAGTTCAATAGCGGCGATATTCTGATTGAAAGCCGCAATGGGACGATTGACACCGGGGCGGGGAATTTAATTGCGACCTCGCGCGGGGAGGGGGGAAGTATCTCTGTGAGGTCGCCGGGAAATATCGTCGCCAATAATATACAATCAGCTAGCTTGGACGGGAGTGGCACGGGGGGAGATATTACGCTGGAAAGCGGCCAAGGCTCTGTGAGAACCGGCAGCGTGCTGTCCTCTGGGGAACTGGAGGGGGGCGCGATCGCGATTTCTGCGCCCAATTCTTTGCAACTCGGCGGCATCGATACCAGTTCCGCACTGGGCAATGGTGGCTCGGTAACGCTCACTTCGGGCGGACCGATTCAACTTTCCTTTATCACCGCTCGAGGCGGCGATCGGGGAACGGGAGGCACGGTGAATATCTCCAGCGCCGGCGTCTTCCAAGCTACCGCTACCCTCACAGAACCCGAGGTTTTCGGTGCTAGCATTTTCACCGCCGGGGGCACGGGGTCAGGTGCGATCTCCCTTCGTCACGGCGGCGGAACCACTAACCCGCCCACCCCGTTTGCGATCGGTGACGCAACTTTCAATGGCACCGCCGGGGTGGTAACTACCGGCGAAACAACCCTGACCCCGCTCCAAGTTTATCCCTCCTCCTTCGAGGAAAATAACGTGCGGTTTCTCACTGAAGACCCCCCCGCCCCCTCGCCAGCACCCAACCCGGAACCAACTCCGGTTCCGGAACCGACTCCGGATCCCGAACCGACTCCGGATCCCGAACCGATGGTAGATTATGAGAATAGACCTCCCTTGAACGAACGGGCGATCGCACCCGATACCCAGTTAGTGGCTCAACCCCTGGATACCGAACCCCTAGAAGTGGAAATCGAACAACTGGAAGCCTCTTTCACCGAACAGTTCGATCGCTATCTGGGATTCCCCACCAGCCCTACCATTAGCTCTGTGGGGGACATTCGCAATTTGGCTGCTAAGGTGGAACAGCAAACCGGCCAAAAACCTGCCTTTATTTATCTCTCTTTCGTTCCTCCAGGTCTGCAATTCAATCCGGGCAACTCCCCCCTCCCCCAAGATACCGACCAACTCGAAATTATCGCACTCACTAGTCGCGGAAAGCCCCTGCGCCGTCGCGTCGCCGGTGCCTCTCGCGCGCGCGCCATGTCTGCTGTGCGAGCTTTTCGCTCGGAACTAACGAAGCCCTCTCGCCGTCAAAGTGAAACTTATTTGTCTTGGGCACAACAGTTTTATCAGTGGATCGTGGCCCCGATTGAAGCGGATTTGCAAGCCCGCAATATCGATCGCTTGGTGTTTATTATGGATACTGGATTGCGATCGCTCCCGATCGCTGCCCTCCACGATGGCAAACAATTCGCGATCGAACGCTACAGTATGGGCATCATGCCCAGTCTGTCTCTCGCAGATACGCGCTATACCGATATCCGCAACGCGAGAGTCCTGGCAATGGGCGCTTCCACCTTCTCCAACCTTTCTCCTTTGCCCGCCGTTCCGGTAGAATTAAAGACGATTGTGGGCGATTTATGGCCCGGGGAATATTTTCTCAATGAAGGCTTTACGATGTCTAATCTCCTCTCACAGCGAGAACAGGTGCCTTTTGGCATCGTTCACCTGGCTACACATGGGGTCTTCAGACCCGGTGACCCGAGCAATTCTTACATTCAACTGTGGGAAGAACGGTTGCGCCTCAATGAAATCCGCGAACTCGGCTGGAATGACCCCCCCGTGCAGTTGCTGGTTCTCTCCGCTTGCAGCACTGCAGTGGGAGATGCCCAGGCAGAGTTAGGATTCGCCGGCTTAGCTATCAATGCAGGGGCGCAAACTGCTGTGGCTAGTCTCTGGTCCGTTAGCGATGAAGGCACTTTGGCTCTGATGAGCAAGTTTTACGAACAATTGCGCCAAACACCCATTGTCGCCGAGGCACTGCGTCAGGCACAACTGGCTCTCTTGCGCGGCGAGGTTCGCATCGAAAATGGTCGCGTGCAAGGTACTGGCAAATCCGGGAGCATTGTTTTGCCGACTCCCCTGGATCTCCAAGAGGGTCGCGACTTCTCTCATCCTTATTATTGGTCAGGCTTTACCACTATCGGCAGTCCTTGGTAACTTAGGTGAGGCTCCAGTTAAGCCAGTGGCTTCATAAAGCAATCTATGCATTGCACATAAGCCCTGGCTGCCGCCACGGCTTTATTATACCCGATGCCCTTTTTTTTGTCAAGTGCTTGAGAAACAATTTGCCGGCCAAATCTTCGAGTTTTCCTCTGGAGTCCATGTTAAAATTTTGGGGATAATCTCGAGCATTCATCTTGAGCGCCAACCAGAAACAAAACTTAATTGTTTTGACCTGCAATGGTTATGCTAGCACCAAAAAAAAGGGTTTTCCGGCTTGCAGACCACAAAACACCAGCTTCGAGGGGGAACTTAGCCGCGCTTCTCTCTCTGGGAAAAAGATAGGTGGGTTTTCATCGGTGCGATCGCAAGTGTTGTTAATATGTCCTCTCGTCGATTGGGACAAAAATTTTTGAATCGGCATGGATGAAATCGCCCTAAAACGGATGTTGTTGACAAATGTAATTGATATCGGGTAGAATGGAACCAATGGGGGAGGCAGGAACCTTGTGCAATGCTTTGCTTGCATGGCGGGGTGGGATGGAAAGCTTGGCATTCCCCACCCTAGGGGTAGTCAATTCCCAATTCTGAATTCTCAATTCCCAGCCGCGATCGCTTCTTGAAGAATTTATCGCCTTCTCCTCTTGTGGGGAACAGATACCAATGGATAAACTAACAACAGAGCCATTGCATTTCTACAGTGGCTCTTTCTCCACGGGAACAATAATGGAGTTTTTAAAGCAGATGGTCTCGAACAAAAGGGTTAAGGGTTGGCAATATCCGGTATGCTTTCCGGGGTTAGTGGCGATCGCGAGTTTTGCGGCAACTGAGGTGAAAGCAACACCCACTGGCGGAGTATTCCACCCCGAGGAAGCCGGGGAGAGAGTAGAGGTGGCGATCGCCGAGGATAGAGAGTCCCCGACAACCGCAGCATTCCAGCAGATTCTCGCCTCAACACCTCAAAATCATTATGAATTCGACCTACACTTTCCGGGGGGCAACACCACCGGCGATCGGGATATGCCACGTATGGGAAACATGCCCCAAACCGATAGGGCGATCGCTCCTTTCATATCTGCTGGGGATAAAGATAATGCCGCCTTGGCGAGAGAATCCTTGCCCTGGCGGGAATGGCACGCCCAGACACAACCCCCCTCACCGCCTCCAGAAGCGCCCTCACCGCCCACAGAGGATCCCGATCGCGACCCCTTTTTGCAACCCGGTCCGCAAGTCGAACCCACCCCACCCGACGAGGAAGAAGAACCCGTCATCGAATCCCCCGACGAGGAGACGGGACCAGAAGAGACTCCCAGCCCTCAAATTCCCGTGCGAGAAATTCGCGTCAGCGGGAGTACCGTGTTAACCGAAGAGCAAATCGAGGCGATTACCGCACCGATTGAGGGAACCTCCGTCACCTTAGAAGAACTGCGCCGAATCGCCGATCGCATTACCCAAGAATATCTCGATCGCGGTTATATCACCTCCCGCGCCGTCTTGGTGGATCAAGTGGTCGAAAATGGCATTGTAGAAATTCGCGTCATCGAAGGAAGCCTGCAAGAAATCGAAGTGCAAGGCAACAATCGCGTGAGAGATTCCTATATTCGCTCCCGCATCGAACTCGGCGCAGGTTCTCCCTTAAACACCGCCAACCTCGAAGATAGACTGCGGTTATTGCGCCTCAATCCCTTATTTGAAAATATCGAAGCCAGTTTGCGCGCCGGGGAAGAAATTGGAGCCAGCATTCTCACCGTGCGCGTGCAAGAAGCCAACCCCTTTGGCTTGAGCGTCGGGGCGGATAACTTATCGCCTCCCAGTGTGGGGTCCGAGCGCTTGGGAGGGGTAATGAGCTATCGCAATATTACCGGCTTTGGCGACGAAATATCGGCGGCATATTATTGGGGCGTGGGAGACTCCCAGGTGTGGGATTTTAGCTATCGCATTCCCATCAATGCCATGAATGGCACCCTCGGAATTCGAGTAGCACCGAATAGTAATGGGATTATTCAGCCCGAATTTAGAGAGTTAAATATTGAAGGAGAATCGGAACTTTACGAAGTGAGCTTTCGCCAACCGTTGGTGCGATCGCCCCGGCAAGAATTTGCCCTTTCCCTGGGTTTTACCCATCAAGAAAGTCAGACCTTTGTGGATGAAGAACCCTTTGGGTTTGGTAGCGGTCCGGATGAAGATGGGATCGGGAGCACCAGCACCATAAAATTCGGCGTGGATTACCTGCGGCGCGACGTGCGGGGGGCTTGGTCATTGCGATCGCTATTTAACCTCGGCACCGGCTTTCTCGACGCCACCGTGAATCCCGATCCGATTCCCGACGGGCGGTTTTTTAGCTGGATCGCGCAAGTACAGCGCGTGCAGCGGATCGGCAATTCTCAACTGTTAATCGTCCAAGGAGACCTACAGTTATCCACCAATAGCCTGCTTTCCTCCCAACAATTTGTCATCGGTGGCGGCGCATCCTTACGCGGCTATCGGCAAAATGTGCGCTCCGGAGATAATGGCTTTCGCGTCTCCGTAGAAGACCGAATTATTCTCATGCGCGATGCTTCCGGAACCCCCATTTTTCAATTAGCTCCGTTTGTGGATGTAGGAGCCGTTTGGAATCACCCAGATAATCCCAACGAATTACCGGACGAAACCTTTTTAGCCGGGGTAGGAATGGGGATACTCTGGCAATTATTCCCCGGTTTGAACCTGCGTCTCGACTACGGTCGTCCGATTTTCGAGATTGACGATAAAGGGGACAATGCCCAAGATGAAGGCTTTTATTTTACCGTAAACTATCAACTGTAGTCAAGCGAAGCGGGGAAAAAATCGGTGTTACCACAGCAGTTCGATTTGAGAATTGATAAGCAAGGGTGGAAACCTTTGCATGCAGCGCGATCGCGCGGAGGCGGAGCCTCAGGAGGGGTGCCTCTGCGATCGCCTGGGAACCAGTTAAATCCCCTGGGAACGAGTTAAACCGATCGAACGCAAGATGATGCGCCCGCTTTCCATCCGCCTGCGGGTATCAGCGTCGCCTCTCCCCTCATCTTCGCCCCCTGCGGCGTTTTGTCCCCATTTTCCCCACCGAAGTCCAAACACCGAGATTCCGGCGCACAGGGGGCTGACGCCGAGTGCAAAACCCGACCCTGAAAGAAAATTGGGCAGAGTCTGGCTACAACCATTACACTCCATCCCTTCATCCGTTGATATCCTAATACTTTTAGCTCTCCTACAATTTTGTGGTATGACTTTGGATTCACCTGTTCTCCCCCATTTGACCGATCGCTGGTTACGCACGGTGCGACCCTTAGGGGTCTATGCCCTACACGGTATGACATTCCTCGGGGATGCGCTGATTGCGATTGATTCCGTGCGCGGACATTTGCTAGAAATTGACTGCACCAACGACAACACCACGGTGCTAAATCCCTATCAAGCGTCCGAGTTTATGGACACCACGGGGGTGGCGTTGTGGGAAAATACCCTTTGGTTGACCAGAGAAAACAGCGTTTATTTTTGTGAAGATGCCGGAAGCGATCTGGGCAAAACCGAGTTGAAACCCCAACATTTTGTCACCCTGTCTTATCCCGCCAATGGGGTGGCAGTGTGGGGATCCACGGTTTATGTTAGCTGCCAAAAAGCCGGCTATATTCTGATTTTCAATCGCAAAACCGGGGAAGAAATTACCCGATTTCCCGCCCCCGGAATTGGGGTGCAAAATTTAACAGTTCGCGAGGAAGAATTGTGGGTTTGCGACAGTGAAGAACAAACCGTGTTCTGTCTCGATCGCGCCACTGGGGAACTGTTATTTAGCGTGCTGACCCCGTTTGAACGACCCTCGGGGTTGGCATTTCACCGCCATCCGGAAACCGGACAAGAGGTGCTTTACGTGGCGTATGCGGGGGAAGAAGCCTATATCCGCGACGATCCGAATGCCAGGGATCCGCATCAGTTGGCATTTCGCGATCGCACCCTGATTCATCCCCTCCACTTTCACTACGAGCCGCAAAAGCATTACGCTTTATCCAACGGCTATTTAATCGAAATGTGTTATGTGGAAGAATTGGCCCCCCTCGATGAAGTGCATTTAGAAAATTTGGAATGGCGAATTGCCTTTCCCGCCGAAACCCCTCGGCAAAAATTAAAGCACATCGAACCCATCGGCATGCCGTTTACCGAAGAAGCGATCGACGGGCAGCGGATTGCAGTGTTTAAGTTCGATACCCTCGACACCGCCGAAGCGCGCATCTTTGGCTGGAAAGCCCTGCTGGAGGTTCGCAGCATCAAGTACCGCTTTGCCCCTCGGGATGCGGAAGATTTACCCCCCCTCCCGCCGGCGTATGAAGAGCGCTATTTGGTGGATAATGACCAATTGGCAATGGATACCAGCATCGTTCAACGAGCGGCGCGCGATGCGATCGCCTCGGAAACCAATCTGCTGCGAAAAGTCCTCAACATCCGCGATTATGTCTATGACAAGCTCGAATACGGTATCAAACCCTATATCGATTCCCCAGATGTGGTGTTGCAGCGCGGCGTGGGATCCTGCGGGGAATATGTGGGTCTGATGCTGGCCCTGCTGCGCTTGAATGGAATTGCTTGTCGCACTGTGGGCCGTTACAAATGTCCCCCCCACCCCGATCGCCAAGGCGTTCCCCTGCAACCCGATTACAATCACGTCTGGTTGGAGTTCTATATCCCCGGATCCGGTTGGGTGCCGATGGAATCGAATCCCGACGACAATCAAGACCTAGCTGTTCACCCGATGCGCTTTTTTATGGGCTTGGCTTGGTATCATATTGAATTGGGCAAGGGCATCCGGTTTGAAAGTCTCAAACTCAATGGGGTTCCCCTTCATAAGAGCGAGCTTCCCATCGGCGATTTGGCAATCAATCACGTCCGATTTACGATTAAAGAAGAATTGCCCCCGTTTGGGTAAACAAGCCGAGGCGACGAGAAGTCCCGAGTCGGCTTGCAATGCCCACCGAAGCGGGCGAATCGAAATGCATACACTGCTCGTTCCCAGGCTCCAGCTTGGGAACGCCCCCCCGAGGCTGCGCCTCCCCCCAACTCAGGCAAGTACAATCAATTGCACCCTTGCCGATCGCGTCTTAACGTTCGTTTAGGAGGAATTGTGGAAACATCGTTCTCGACTATTCTGGCAACTCTCGCCCTCGGATTGATGGTGGTGGTTACGGGTGGAATTGTCTATCTCACCGCCGCTGAGTGGCGCGATCGCCGTCGCCAAAAACGGGACCAAAGCTCTCGTTAACCCACTCCCACGGGAAGTTAAGAATTGAGAATTGAGCAATTTTTCGTAATTCTCAATTCTCAATTCTTCATTCTTTACCTATGCAAAATTCACACAAACTGGCGCTTTATTTAGAAGAAACCGATACGCCAATTGGCCGCTGGACGAATTTTATCTTAAGCGGATTCGTTCTGTTATCTTCCGCCATTTTCGTGGCTCAAACCTATCCCCTCCCCCCAGAAGTCGATGCAATTCTGCGGCAAATTAATACGGCAATTTTAATTATCTTCTCCGGGGAATATCTGCTCAGACTGTGGGCAGCAAAACGTAAAATACACTATATTTTTAGTCTCTATTCTATAATCGATTTAATCGTCATCTTGCCCGTGTTTTTGGGAGCATTTGATATTAGTTTTTTGCGAATATTTCGCTGGTTTCGCGTGCTGCGGTTGCTGCGCTTTGTGGAAGGACAAGTGTTTTTTGGCAGCTATCCAGAAGATAGTCTGATTATTACGCGGATTTTATTTACCCTCTTTTCGATTATTTTTGTGTATTCTGGTTTGATTTATCAGGTGGAACATTCTATCAATCCGGAACAGTTTTCCACCTTTTTGGATGCAGTATATTTTTCCGTGGTGACGATGACTACGGTGGGATTTGGGGATGTGACGCCCTTATCGGAAGGGGGGCGATTGATGACGGTGCTGATGATTTTGACCGGAATTGCCTTGATTCCGGGGCAACTGGGGGCGTTAATTAAGGAATTGGTGAAAAATTCCAATCAGGTGGAAAGTCGCTGTACGGTGTGCGGATTGCCCCGTCACGATCGCGATGCCCAGTTTTGCAAGATTTGCGGCACTGAGTTGAAAAATAATTGAAAATTAAAGATTGGGGGTTGAGAATGGGTTTGACAGAAAAAACGGCTGAAAAAAGCGCCTTTTATGGAAGGGTAAGGCTAAATGGGAACCCGCCAGGGCATGACAAGGGCTATTTTCAAACAGCATTTTGACCGACGGCGGATTTCATATCATTTCAAACAATGGGTGTTAACAACCTCCCCCGAACACAACAATCCCGCCAGAGAATTCTAGCGGGATTGTCTGTTATTTCGATTTACTAAAAAGACCCCTGGGGTCTGTGTTAAACAGAATGCTTTTTGCTTTCTTATGGTTCTACTATATCCAAACCGATTGGGGTTGGGTATCTGTCTGTAGATAGAAGTTGAGGGGGTAATCTCGGATACAGGGATGTTTCGGGAAAAGCCCAGGCGAGTAGAAGTCTCGGTCCGGCTTGCTTTTGCCCGCCTACGGGGGCTAATTTTATTGGCAATCCATCGGCTACCATTTTATTTCCCTGCTGATTTGCTGTCATCCTCTAGCTTGCGGATGGGGCGACAGGGGTTTCCCGCCGCAACAACCCCCGGGGGCACATCTCGCGTCACCACACTCCCAGCGCCAATGGTAGAATACAAATTCGCACCCCTCTTTTCCCTGCGCCGGATCCAGGGGATGGGTGGCGGTGTAAATTTGCACCTTGGGGCCGAGCAATACGCGATCGCCCAGGCGAACCTGGTTGCACTCGAGAATCATGCAATCGTAGTTGATGTAAAGGCTCTCGCCGGCGAAGATATTAAAACCATAGTCCCAGGGAATGCAGTTGTCTAGCCCGCGTAGGGTGCGTCACCCCCCTCGCCAATGGGTAGGAAAATTGCACCCTTTCCTCCGGGGGTGACGCACCAACCCAATGGCTGGAAAGTCTGGGGCGATCGCGAGGAACGCTTCCCGTTATAGCTCATGGAGACAGTGCAAGGGGTGCAGGTTGGTAGGGTGGTTGTAGGGGCGATCGCTCTGTTTTTTGGCGCACTGGGTGGGGCGCTGACACCTGCTGGATTCATTGCGCTTGCATCCCCGCTACTCCTTTCAACTTTCGTTAAGTTACTTTTTTGTCCGATCGGATTAATATGTGAGGAGGAACGCTCGATCGCTTTTCTACCGATAAGTTAAAAAGATTGGAGGAAATCTCCTGAAGAGTCTCCCCGACAAACCCTAGTTAACAGAAACATATGGGCCATATTTGTAGGAAGAGAGAGGATTTGCTGATGTTGAATTACCGTACATTTATCACTTTACTCGGCTTCCTTGCAGTAGCATACTCACTGTTGCCCAAGATGGCTTTAGCTAATGGCAATTTTTTAGTCACCGTTGTAGAAGTTTAACCCTTGATGACAGAACTTACAGTTCGATTTTAAGGGCAGAGTGCAAAACAATGGCAGGTGAATGGATTCCTGCCAGTATCGACATCAATCACTATATTACCAATATTGACGGGCAGTTAGTTTGGCAAGAAAATGGGAGTTTTACTTCAAGTTGTAAGGCAGAGTTGGAAGTTATTACCTCGGAAACACTCTCTTATTCCCCAACCTTGTTAGCTTCATGTCATAAAGACTCCAGTGTTTTTTATTTCCCTTTTCCTTTTCTTCCCACACCCACCACTGATAACCTGTTGAATCTTAACGAACGGCTTGTTAATTTGGATGGAAAACTCAGGTATGTTCGCTAAAAAGATGGAAAAGGGGAATGAATTGCAGATGAGGAAGTAACAGGAATAACCGAATAACCATCCCCCACAAATTCAACTTTTCTAGGATGCTGTAGATAGATGTTGCGATTAGTGTTGCGAGTTCCCGATGTGCGAACAACTTCGGTAGCTGGCAATTCGTCTTTTTTGGCTTCGATGACGGCGAGTTTTTAATTGCGGTAAACTAGCAGCTAATCGCCAGATTCGGGCGTACCTGGTTTTCCACTACCCAATCAGCGATCGCGGGTGATATGCTCGCGAGAAATCCGGCGATCGGGGACAACGCCCCGGTGGTTTTGAGTGCGGGGTGAATTCATTCGGCATGGGTTTCGGGCCGTTCATGGGATAGGTTCAGATAAGGATTACTCTGAATTCTCTTCTATGTGATTTTCTCGCTCGTATTGCTCGATCGCTTCTTTAATCGTTTCATCACTAACATCTGATAAATCCGATTTATAATAAATGGTGGCCCGGATAATATTGTCTTCGGTTTTGAGATAAGAAATCACTCGATATCCGCCACTTTTTCCTTTTTGAAGGTTGCTATGTTTGAGACGAACTTTGAAGACCTGATATTTGACGCCTGCTATTCTATCACCGGGGAGTTGACCGGCTTGAAGTTGCTCGATTAAAGGCTGGATATCGCTACGAATTGAACGATAGGGTTTAGCCAGTTCTCACAGATCCCGTTTAAAGCGAGGAGTTAGGGCGATTTGGATGGGTGAAGGTTCACTCTGCATCAATGCCCTCCCACATTTCTGAGAGGGGAATCGTCTCTCCTGTTAATGCTTCCTGTAACCCTTGGCGAATGCCTTCTATCGCTATTTCGGTTGGGGTCTCATCCGGGTGCATGAGATAAACGTCCCCCATTGTTACCGGGGTGCGCGGTTGGCTTTTTTCTCGCTCCAAACCCAAACGAAAATAGTGAATCAGGTCGTAAATTTCTGCGAGTTTTTCTTCGGGAATATCTTGTAATTCTTGGATGATTTTTTGCAGTAACATAAATCCTCCTGCATTGAATGGTGATATTAACTAAAGAGACAAGGATGATTTAGGCGGCTGCCTCCTTAACCGTTCCTTGTATGTTTTGCCTGGGTTTTTTAATGTTAACGCATCTGCTGTCTGGAATATCCCTTCATCAATTTTATCGGGTCATAACCTAAGGATTAGGGGGTGCTGCTTCCCCCTGATTCACCCGGCGGACCTACAAGCCTCACCGGGGGGCGAGCTTCTCTTGGAAAAGTCCCAGTCACGCGCCCAGGTTACGGATGAGGTGGGGGGTCTGGATGGGGGTTGGTTCATGTTCTTTACTCTATCATCACTCAGGTGATTGCGATCCTTAATTGCGACTCCAGCAACGAGAACACATACAAACGAGAGCGAAGAATTAGCCCGCGTAGGCGGGCTTGGCTTGCTCAGGCACGATTTCAATCGCCCGCTTCTGGGAACGAGAACATAAACGAGAGCAATGTGAGATAAAGAGGCGGGGTCTCGGAAAGGATGTTCCCAGGCTGGAGCCTGGGAACGAGAGCAGCTTCTGGGAACGAGAACACAACGAGAACACATAAGAGCAATTCGATCGCCGGCGGAAATTGCAAGTTGTAAATAATTAACTCTAAACTTGCGATAAGTTGCAATGGATCCCGGGGTGGGTGAGGAACAGATCGGGAGAATGTAGGGAAAAGCGATCGCGGGTTGCAAAAAAACGCAAAAAATGTAAAACTACCTTAAAAATATGCTACAAAATACAAAACTTGGCAAAAGCGACAGGGTAGAGGAAGGATTTTTCCGGAATCGGCTTCGCAGGGGATTGTATTGAAAGTCCGGTTGAGAATGGGGTTGGCATCTGCTCGGGAGTTTGACCGGAATCGAATATAGGGGAGCATCGCTAAATCGGAATCGGGTAGCACCAGGGTCAATAAACAACAGCAGGGAGGAGCGATCGCCACAGAACGAACCAGCAGCGGGAGAGAGTGCATGTTCCCGCTCAGCGGGCGTTTTGGAGGGGTCAGGGTGAGGATGACGGAGCGAATGAAATGAGAGTCGATCGCGTCGCGTCATGTATTTTAGTAGAAAAATGCACAGGGTCACAACTATCATAGAGGAGGTTTTCAGCCATGCAGAATATATCAGTGCAGGCAAATACTAAGACCACAATAGAGCATCACCACCCCCAGAACTGGCGATCGCTTCCCAAATCCAGCGAAGCGATCGCCACTCAGAGCGAACAAATGTTTCGCCAATTTGTGGAACAGGTGCCAGTAGCGGTAGCGATGGTCGATCGCAAGATGCGGTATTTAGCCATGTCCCAGCGGTGGCGAAACACCTATTGCTTCGGCGATTGCGAGGCGATCGGCGCGTCTCATTACGATTTGTTTCCCCACCTATCAGAAAAATGGAAGGAAATATATCATTGCTGTCTGAGCGCTGGAGAAGCAAAAAGCGACGAAGATTGCTTTATCAAGCCCGATGGTACCGTAGAGTGGGTGAAATGGGAAATCCAGCCGTGGACCGATAATTTTGGGAAAATCGGCGGATTAATCCTTTATAGCGAACCGATTGGCGATCGCAAACAACTCGCCGACGCCCTCCAACTGACGCAATTCGCAATGGATAAAGCGGCGGATGCAGTATTTTGGATGACCGCCGATGCCAAACTCAGCTACGTCAACGAAGCCGCCTGTCAGTTACTCGACTATTCCACAGAAGAACTGAACTCCCTCACTGTCAGCGACATCGACCCCACCTTTAACCGAGCGATTTGGGCAGAACATTGGTTAGCCATCAAACAGTTTAAAAAATTCACCTTTGAATCCAACTATCGCACCAAAAACGGAGAAATCATTCCCGTAGAAGTGCGCGTTAACTATTTAAAATTTAACGGAGAAGAATATCACTGTGCCTTCGTGCGCGACATCACCGAACGCAAACAAGCCCAACTAGCCCTGCAAAATGCCAACGAGCAACTGCAAGCCGTATTAGATGCAGTTCCCGGCTTAGTGTCTTGGGTGAGTTCCGATTTGCGCTATGTCGGCGTCAACCATCACTTATCAACCGCATTTAAAATGCCCTTAGAAAGCTTTCCCGGGCAGCGGGTAGGCTTTTTAGAAAACAGTCCGAAATTCGCGCAACTGGTAGAGGAATTTTTCGCCAGTGAGGAAAAGACTATCTCCCAAGAAGTGACGATTGCGATCGAGGGTAAACCCTGCAGTTATTTAATCGTGGCTCAGAAATACAATCAAGGCAAAAATGCGGTATTTGTGGGATTAGACATTAGCGATCGCAAGCAAATGGAAGCCGCATTGCGCCGCAGCGAAACCCTATACCGCACCCTGGCCAAAAACTTTCCCAACGGGGCGGTTTGCCTGTTCGATGCCGACCTTCGCTATACCCTAGCCGAAGGCACGGAATTAAGCAAAGTCGGCTTATCCAAAGAATACCTAGAATCTCGCAATTTGCGCGAGGTATTCGGTGAAGAAATCGCCACCCTTTGCGAACCCTTTTATCGCGCCGCCCTAGCCGGAAAAGAAACCGTCACCGAAGTGCCTTATGCCGATCGCCTTTACCTCGCCCATCACATTCCAGTTCGCAACGACAATGGCGAAATCTTAGCCGGAATGGTGATGACGCAAAACATCACCGAACGCAAACAAGCAGAAGTCGCCTTGCGAGATTCCGAAGAACGCTTTCGCCAACAAGCGCAACAGCTAGAACGCACCTTAGACAAACTGAAAAAAACCCAAAGCCAACTAATTCAAACCGAAAAAATGTCCAGTTTGGGACAACTCGTCGCCGGGGTAGCCCATGAAATCAACAATCCGGTGAGCTTTATTTACGGAAATATTGCCCACGCCCAACAATATGCCAATGAATTACTAGATTTGGTCGCACTGTATGGGAAACATTATCCCGACCCCGAACCGGAAATCGAAGCCTATCTCGACGATATCGGATTGGAATTTTTACGGGAAGATTTTCCCAAACTGATGACATCGATGCAGGTGGGAGCCGATCGCATTCGCGAGGTCGTACTTTCCTTGCGAAACTTTTCCCGCTTAGACCAAGCGCAGAAAAAGCCCGTCAACATTCACGAAGGCATTGACAGTACCTTATTGATTTTGCAAAATCGCCTGAAAGCAAAAGCGGGACGACACAGCATAGAAATCATCAAAGAATACGGCGAACTGCCCTTAATCGAATGTTATGCAGGACAGCTAAACCAAGTCTTTATGAACCTGTTGACCAATGCCATTGATGCGGTGGAGGAAAAAGAGAAAAAAGCGGAAAAATATGCCGCATTTGCCCCGCCATCCTCACCCTGTATTCACATTCGCACTGCTGTCACTAAAGGTAAATGTATTACCCTGGAAATTACCGATAATGGAGTGGGAATGACGGCGGAAACGAAAAAACGCTTATTCGACCCATTTTTTACCACAAAACCTGCGGGACAGGGAACTGGATTGGGATTATCGATTAGCTATCAGATTGTAGTGGAGAAACATGGGGGAAAAATTCGTTGCGATTCCACGCCGGGAGTGGGCACTTTGGTGAAGATTACCCTGCCGATCGCGTAATCTTTTTATCCGACGAGCGGAAAATGGGGTAAGATGAGGGGAAGGCTCGATGAGTGTTTCAGAGGGCTTCGCGCCCTGATTGAACCAACCAAAGAGTGAGGATGCAGATAAGCGGAATTTAGCATAACGGAGGGACATGGCATCGCCGTGTCCTTATCGTTCCCAAAGCGCGATCGCTGGCAGACTGGAGTCAGGAAACCAAAGCATCGGACACTGAGGCGCTAAAATATTTTATTGTTTATCTGCAATCGATGGCAGAGGGAATAACCCGGGCGATCGCAGCGGTTAATTCTGTGTCGAGTGCAACAAAGATCCTCTGCCAATCTGTCCTAAGATAGAAAGTTATCAGAGGAAATGTCTGGTGGGGCAGATGAAAAAACCGAGGGTAAGACAACCGATGAGTGGGAGGACGATTGTAGGACTGTTGGCGATCGCCAGTGTCGTCACCTTTACCAGTCTCTTGTCCCTCTACAAACCCCTAACACAACACCGAGAAAGAGAACTCCTGTGGACCGTGCAGACCAAAGCGTTAGCCATGCAGGGCCTTTGGGTGACAGCGAGAGAAACCGGGGAACATCTCTGGGAAGATTCCCAGTTGCGCCAAAGTTGGGCAGACTATAACCAAGGTAAAATCAGCCGCCAAGACTATCGCGAATCCATCGCGCCACAGTTGGAAGCGCGACTCGATGAATTTCTGGTGGGTATCGCGCATTGGGATGAGAATGACCAGCCGGTGGTGCAGGTGGGGGTGCAAATTCCGCAACCATCCGAGTGGCTTTCCCGAGACCGGGAAGCGATCGCAGTACATGAGCAATCTTACTTAATTTTGCGGCAAGAAATTGGCGGCGATCGCGGCTTGGGAAGCAATTTGATGATATTTGCCCTGAACAATTTCCCGCCAATTCTCTCTCAAACCAGCAATACCAACTTAGCCGAGAATAGCGGGGTCGCGCTGATTGACCATCGCGACAAACTCGAGGTATTTCCCCTGGGGAATTTTCCCCCAACTAATCGGTTAAGTGTAGCAGAAAAGCGGGCGCTAACCGAAGTCTTAGACAACCAATCTGCGTTTCCCAGTACCGCGATAAACTGCCGCGATTGCAGCCAAGTGATGGCCTATGCGCCGATGATAGATAGGGAGAACTGGGGAGTAATTGCGATCGCAAACAAACGGCAATTGTACCGAGGGATAGATGGGCAAATGGCCCTGGTAGGAGTGGGTGCGATCGCAGCAACGATCGGGTTAGGGAGTCTGATGGCGATCGCCTTGCGAAGGCGGGTCGGGGAGTTTCTCTGGGCGCAACCGGGCGATCGCTGTACCCTCGAGCATGCCTTAGAACAAGAACAACAATTTAGCAGAGCGTTATTTGAAGCCAATCCGGCATTTTTCGTGGCGATTCGAGCCGACGGTAAAGTATTGTTAATGAACCAATCCATGCTCGACCGATTGGGCTATACGTTAGATGAAGCAATCGGGAGAGATTATTTATCCAACTTTGTGCCGAAGCCAGAGCAAGAAACGGTGGCAAAATTATTCGTGGAATTGCTACAGCACGATCGCCCGACGCGCAATCAAAACCACGTGCTAACCAAAGACAAGCGAGAAATTTTAGTGGAATGGCATGGGAGAACGATTTTCAATAAAGAAACCGGGGAGGTGGAATTCTTTTTTGGGGTAGGAATCGATATCAGCAATAGCGATCGCGCTGCAGCAGAAACGCGCCTGCTGCAACAGATTACCCAAGATGTGAGCGAAGCGGCAGATTTTGAATCGGCGATCGCCGTCGCCCTGCGGCGGGTGGGAGAAACCACCGACTGGGAATTTGGAGAAGCGTGGATTCCCAATGAAGAGGGAACCGAGCTTTCCTATAGTCCGGTGTGGTATTATCGAGAACCGAAGTGGGAGAGATTTCGGCGCTGCAGCGAAAACTATACTTTGGCCGCCAATGAAGGATTGCCCGGACGAGTGTACTCATCTCGGCATCCCGAATGGATTCAGGATGTATCGCGAGTTTCGGGGGAAGTGTGCGTGCGGCATCAGATTGCGGCAGAGTGCGGGCTGAAAGCGGGGTTAGGAGTACCGATCGTCCAGAGCGATCGCGTGTTGGCGGTGTTAGTGTTTTTTATGAGTGCGCCGGGAGAAGAAGACCGGCACGCGATCGACCTGGTATCCTCAGTGGCGATGCAGTTAGGGGGGCTATTTCAGCGCAAACAGGCGGTGCGCGCCCTGCAGCAAGCAGAAGCGAAATATCGCAGCATTGTAGAAAATGCGGTGGAAGGGATCTTTCAAATTACGCCGCAGGGACAGTATCGCAGTGCCAATTCCGCATTGGCGAAAATCTACGGGTATGCCAGCGTAGGGGAGATGATGACCTGCTTTCGCCAAGTGGATTATCAGCACTATGTTGACCCGAATCGCGGCCAGGAATTTTTGGACTTGCTGCGAGAAACCGGGCGGGTGTCGGGATTTGAGGCGCAAGTATATCGGCAAGACGGGAGCAAGATATGGGTATTGCAGAACCTGCGAGCGGTGTGCGATGGGGGAGAGCTGTTGTATTACGAAGGGTCGGTGGTGGAGATTACCAGTCGCAAGTGGACTGAGGAACAACTGCGATACAATGCCTCTCACGATGCGCTGACGGGACTGTGGAATCGGTCGTTTTTCATGGATCGGCTGGTCAAGGCGGTGTCGCGCAATCAGATGGAGGAAGAGTATGGGTTTGCGGTGTTGTTTTTGGATTTGGATGATTTTAAGTTAGTGAATGATAGTTGGGGTCATGCGGTGGGCGATCGCTTGCTGATGGCGATCGCGGGGCGACTGGAAAGGCGCTTGCGTGACGGGGATACCTTAGCCAGATTTGGCGGCGATGAGTTTACCATTTTGCTGGAAAACATTGGCGGAATCGAAGCGGCGATCGCCATTGCGGAGGAGATACAGGAGGGGTTGAGCGAACCATTTCACGTCAGCGATCGCGAAATCTTTGCCAGCGCCAGTATCGGTATCGTCCACAGCATCAGCGGGGATTGTCACCATCCCGACTTCTTGCGAGATGCCGATATTGCCATGTATCGGGCTAAGGCAATGGGGAAAAAGGGCTGGGCGATATTCGATGCGGCGATGCGAGAAGAAACCGTGCGGCGATTGGAGTTGGAGACGGATTTGCGCCGCGCGATCGAGCGCGAAGAATTCGAGATGTGCTACCAGCCGATCCTCCGCTTGGGGACCTTCGAAATTAGCGGGTTTGAAGCCTTAATGCGGTGGAATCATCCTCGGCGAGGGGTGGTGTCTCCGGGCGAGTTTATTCCCGTCGCCGAGGAAGCCGGTTTAATCGCACCGTTGGGAGAATGGTCTTTGCGCGAAGCTTGTCGCCAGTTGCGGATTTGGAAAAAGCAATTTCCCACCTATCCTTGTTTGAGAATGAGCGTCAATTTGTCCGGGAAGCAGCTTACGCCGGATTTGAGCGATCGCATCGGTGCCATTCTGCGCGAAACCGGGGTAGAAGGATGGGATTTAAAGTTAGAAATTACCGAAACCGCGATTGTTGCCGATCCTCAAGGGGCGATCGCGATTTTCAAGCAGCTCAAAGCCCGGGATATTCAGCTTTGCATCGATGATTTTGGCACGGGTTATTGTTCCTTGAGCTATCTGTATCAATTTCCGGTGGATATTTTAAAAATCGACCGCTCTTTTATTTGTAAAATGGCAGATTCTAGCCATGACAACGCGCAAATTGTCCGGACGATTATTGCCCTCGCTCACGGCTTGGGGATGGATGCGATCGCCGAAGGCATCGAAAATATCGAGCAGGTGCAGCACCTAGAATTGCTCAAATGCAAATACGGACAAGGGTATTTTTTCTCTCCACCGCTCAACAGGAAACAGACAGAAGTGTTTTTAGCGCAGCATCAATTGAGTCAGACGCCAGTGGTGTGATACTCCCCCATTTTTGCGCTCAATTCCCGGGGAGAAGATGTGGCAATATTATATCGCGTCCGGTGGATAGTTAATTAAAGCGGGCGATTGAAATAGCCCGCTTTTGATTGGTATTTGACCCACCATGAGATTACAACTCATATCATCGCCGTTGAATAGCCGGGAATATTGGTTGGGTGCGAGATCTCAACCGCACGGGCCGGGGGAGAACCATCCGCAACCACAAGGCAAACCGATTGCGATCGGGCAACCCTACCATCCTTTGGGAGGGAAAATCAAAGGAAAAAACCGCAGGGGTATTGCGGTTAAACAGCGTGTTACATGTTATTTTCAACTGCTACAAGAGGGCAAGCAAACCAACTCAAACCAGTAGCGACAGACTTCTTGCATCATCCATACTAATTTCTCGAATGTCATGGGTTTTACCAAGAAAGAATTAACTCCCGCTTGATAGCAATTAAAGATATCTTCCTCTTGGTGGGAAGTGGTTATTACCACAATGGGAATTGCTCGCATTTTCGGGTCAGACTTGAGGCGTTGCAGGGCTTCGCGCCCATCCACTCGGGGCATATTCAAATCCAGCAAAATCAAATCCGGTGTCGGGAAAGCGGTTACATCTGCATAGGGATCGCGGTGATACAGATAATCCAGGAGTTTTTCACCATTATGCACAGCGTAAAAATGGACCGGTAAATCCACTTCTGATAATGCTTCTTGCATCAAAACGCAAAATCCGCTATCGTCATTGGCCATTAAAATAGTGAACAGTTTGGTGCTTGATTTCATTGTTGTTTGCCCATATCGGTCTCTATCTCGAGGTTTTTCGGATCGAGAGAGGGAGGATTGAGACTTGAGAACCGCTCGAAAATTAGTTTGTGGCTGATAAAGCCTGAAAGCAGTATAGCTTGTTTTGTCTTTATTTTCCCAATTTAATCGGGTGAATGAGGGGGAGAGGGGTATCGCCCCATAGGGCCGCCCAGCGCAAAGGGCGATCGCCTGCTATCAAATATAGTTGAAATTGAGCCGACTTTTGTTATCCATAGAGAATGGGCGATCGATTCACCTGCGGCGCTCAATCGCTGTGATTTTTGCATTGTAATTCTTTCTCATTCCGGGAAGGATTGACATTGGGAAGGGTAAAATAAAAGGTGGTGCCTTCGCCGGGAAGCGATCGCAGCCCAATTTTCCCGCCATGAAGTTCCACAATCTTTTTACAAATTGCCAATCCAATCCCGCTTCCGGGATATTCCGTTTCCGTATGCAAGCGCTGAAAAATTTTAAAAATGCGCCCTTGTTGTTTCGGGTCGATTCCGATCCCATTGTCTTCCACGGAAATCACCCAATCATTCTCCTGGAGAACCGCACTCACGCGAATCACTGGGGGTTTACCTTCTTGATGATACTTGATCCCATTGCTAATTAAATTTTGAAACAACTGCACCAAACGAATCGAATTCCCCCAAACCCGGGGTAAATTTCCCTCGGATGTGACCACTGCTTGGGTCTGGCGAATGGTTTGTGCCAGATTGGATATGGCCAACGCAAACACCCGATTGCAATCTATCATTTCAAACCCTTTATCGCGGCTTCTTCCCAACCGGGAATATTCCAGCAAATCTTGAATCAAACCTTGCATTCGCAGACTACCGCCAATGATATTGCCTATATATTTTTTTGCTTTAGCATCCAGGTGTTCCTCGCTGCGATTTTCCAGCAGTTCCGCGTAGCTAGCGATAGTTCCTAAAGGCGCTTGCAAGTCGTGGGAAACCACATAGGCAAATTCTTCTAATTCTTGATTTGAACGTTCCAGTTTTTGGTTTAACTGCTGCAATTGCTGTTGTGCTGCTTCGCGATCGCGGATTTCGGCGTGCAAGCGCTCGTTTTGATAGGTAAGTTGCTGCTGCAGACGGCGAATCGTCAATTGATTCGCCACCCGCACCACCACTTCTTGCACTTGAAAGGGTTTTTTAATATAGTCTACTGCTCCCACGCGAAAGGCTTTTATCTTATCCATTGTCTCATCAATAACGCTGATAAAAATCACCGGAATAGCCCGCGTTTTTGGATTGGATTTCAGTTGCTCGCAAATTTGATAACCATTCATTTCTGGCATTTGGATATCCAGCAAAATCAAATCCGGCGTAGTATTTTCCAGCACCTTCAGCGCCATCTCCCCGCTTCTGACACAGCGAACTACATACCCTTCTCGCTCCAAAATATTCAGTAACAGCCGCAGGTTTTCTAGGCGATCGTCTACAATTAATATTTCCGCGTTTTCCCCTTTCATGTTTCGCTCAACTTTTATGGAATTTCGCAAAATCCTGAAATCAATGCTAATAAACTTCCTGTAATATCTTTGATTTTATCCCTAAATATCTTAATCGTCAATTGTTTGAGGGAACCGAGGTGGGGAAGTTGAAAGGGGAAGCTTTCAACTCCAGAATCCGTCAAATATTCTCCCTCATTCGGTTAAATTATGAACGATTCATACCCACTTTTGCCCTAATTACCCAACATTTGCAACTTGTACAAACTGGCATACAATCCCTCCCGCGCCAAGAGTTCTTCGTGAGTGCCTTGTTCTACCAATTCCCCTTGTTTGAGAACCAAAATCCGATCCACATTTTTAATCGTCGAGAGGCGGTGGGCAATAATAATCGCCGTGCGGTTTTCTAATAGGCGATCGAGGGCATCTTGAATCAGCGCTTCCGTGCCCACATCCAAACTAGCGGTGGCTTCATCGAGGACTAAAATTCGCGGGTTGCGAATCGCCGCGCGGGCGAATGCCAAAAGTTGCTTTTGTCCCGCAGAAAGATTCGTCCCTCTTTCGCGCAATTGGGTATCATATCCTTCGGGCAATGCTTCGATAAAACTCTCCACATTCGTCGATCGCGCCGCTTCACGAATCTGCGCCATCGAATAGGTTTCGCCTAGGGTGATATTGCTTTTCACATCCCCGGCGAAAATAAATCCATCTTGCAGGATAACTCCGAGGTGCTGACGCAGTTCAGCTTGGCGCATATCGCGCACGTCGATGCCATCGACTAAAATGCGACCTTTGCTGGTTTCGTAAAGGCGACATAACAATCGAATAATCGAACTTTTTCCCGCTCCCGTGGGACCGACGAGGGCAACTTTTTCCCCGGATTTGATGGTAAAGTTCAAGTTTTTGAGGACGTATTCATCCTCTTTGTAGGCGAAGGAAACGCGATCGAAGCGAATTTCCCCGGCGTGGGATTGACTGAGGGTTGCCCCGCGATCGCGCGGTTCGTTTTCGGTTTGAGCCGGCACGGAAACGTAGCGCATGATTCCGCCTTCGGTTGGCTGATGTTCCGGGTCGCGAATTTCGATAGGTTCGTTGAAAATATCGCTAATCCGTTCCATGGCGGTAAATCCAGCTTGAATGGCGGTGAATTTGTCTGCAAACTGGCGCAGGGGGTCGAACAATCGCTGAGAAAATAGGATAAATTCGGCTAATTTACCAAAGGTTAGGGTATCGGCGAGAATCAACCTTCCGCCCAACCACAAGACACCGGCGATCGCCACCAATGCAATCCATTCTAGAGTTGCCGAGACCGAAGCATCATACAAAATCGTTCGATCCACGGCTTTGATGTAGCGCTGGTTATTGTTTCGGAATAATTCAGCGTTAAAAGTTTCCCGGCGAAATAGTTGCACTACCGAGACGCCGGTAATGTTTTCTTGCAGTTTGGAATTGAGCGCTGAAAGTTCTTCCCGGGCGCGATAGTTTTCCTGGCGATATTGCTGCTGGAAATAAATCACCACCCCCGCGATCGGGATTAGCATCAGCAACAGCAATGTTGCCAGTTGCCATTGACGATAGAACATCACCACCAAAATCACCACAATGGAGAATAAATCGGTGATGATGCCGATCGCCCCGGTGGAAAACACCTCCCCGAGGGCTTCCACATCGCTGGTGAGGCGGGTAATCAAGCGGCCCACCGGGGTGCGATCGAAAAATCGCACCGCCAAGGAGGTTACGTGGTCGAATAAATCATTGCGGATATCCGCCGTGATTTTCTGACCCACCTCCTGAACCAGATATCCTTGCACCGCTTGTAGGGTGAATCGCACCGCGATCGTGGCGAATAATAACCAGGCGAGAATATTCAACCCGCGCGAGAGCGTTACCCCTTGCAAAAAGGGAATATTCGTCGGTTCAGAACGAATTAGGGACACCGCCTGACCGATGAGAATCGGTTGAACCGCACCCGCCAGGGAAAGGGGGATTAATAATAACAGCGAAATCAGCAGCAAACGCCCGCTGCGACGGGCATAGGGTACCAACCGCAAAAACAAACGCCAGTCATTTTCGCGACGGCGCGATCGCTTTTGCTCTGTTGTGGGCGGTGATAAGCTAGTCATCGAAAAAAACCTTTTGCCAAGCAGAAATACACGCCCTCCCACTGTAGCGCAACCGCCGATTTTCTCCTCATCCCCCAGATAGAAAACCGATGGGGCATCCCGCCCGCCAGAGGGAACGGATTGCGCGCAATATTCCCCTTCACTGCACCGCTGTCCCCGTTCCTGTTTCTGCCAAGGGTTAATTTTTGCCGAATATTTCCACGGATTTCGATTGGGTTTCTCGGATTTTATATCGCCGCCGTTATTCGCAGAATTATCCAGAAATCCTCTCAGGAAAAAACTCGGTTTTTTTCTATTTTACCCGATTTTTCCCTCAATTTCACCTTTAAACTGTTGCCAAACTGGCTTCGCGTATTTGGGAAGTCAAGTCGGACAATCCATCATTATTCAGGCGATAATTTAAGGGATTGGCAATCAATCGGGCGGTACTTTCAAAGAGGATTTCGATTTCGATTAACCCGTTTTCTTTCAGGGTACGACCTGTGGAGACTAAATCCACAATTGCCTCAGACATGCCGGTAATCGGACCGAGTTCTACCGAACCGTACAAGGGCACGATTTCTACGGGTAAATCGAGTTTTTGAAAGTGTTCGCGCGCGCAACGAACGAATTTGCTCGCGACTCGTCCGTGGGCGGGTAAATCCAGCGATCGCCGATAGGGACTCGACTCTTTCACCGCCACCGACAACCGACATCCGCCAAATCCTAAATCGATTAAATGGGCCACTCGCGGTTGTTTTTCCCGCAAAACGTCATCACCGACGATTCCCAACTGCGCTTGACCGTATTCGACATACACCGGCACGTCTTGCGCGCGCACCAGTAGTCCCCTCGCCTTTTCCGTGGGGTCGAGAATTTGCAACTGTCGATTGGATGAATCGAGAAATGCACTAAAATCTAATCCCACTGACTGTAGCAGTCGGATGCTATCGCGTAATAGAGATCCTTTGGGCAAAGCAACGGTAAGCATAGGACAATGATAAAGTAATGGTTCTATAGTTTACTCGCGATCGCGCGCCGAGTGGAAATCCCTGGTGGGGTGAAGGATGAAACCACACCGTCCCAACTCCCAAGTGTTTTCCCGCTCTTATTCTCCCCGCCTCAGTGTCTCTGAGTCAACCCTACTCGCCAATTCTGTATTATCTCTATGCGAATTCTGTTAGTTGATGATGAAGTCGAACTCACCGATCCCTTGTCTCGGGTGCTCACTCGCGAAGGGTATCGCGTTGATGTGGCTTATGATGGCGCAACTGGTGGCCAATTGGCAACTCGAGAACATTATGACCTGCTGATTTTAGATTGGATGTTACCGCAAAAATCGGGCATCGAAATTTGTCAGGAAATTCGCGATCGCGGCGATATGACCCCGGTGCTGTTTTTAACTGCAAAAGATACCTTGGACGATCGCGTACTCGGTTTGGATGCTGGGGCTGATGATTATTTGGTCAAGCCTTTTGAATTGCGCGAATTACTTGCCCGGGTTCGGGCGCAATTGCGGCGATCGCTCGTCGGCGAAACCGCCCCCAATCCCGATCGCCTGCGCGTGGATGACTTGGAATTAGACCCGGACAATCAGCTCGCCTACCGAGGCGATCGCGCTATCGAACTCTCGGAAAAAGAAACCAAACTCCTGGAATATTTTATGCGCCACGCGGGTCAGTTACTCACCCACAACCAAATTTATCACCAGTTGTGGACTGAAGAAACTAAACCCAGCAGCAACGTTCTCGCCGCTCAAATTCGCCTCCTGCGTCGCAAAATAGAAGCCCCCGGCGAAGCTCCTTTAATTCATACCGTCTATGGCAAAGGGTATCGTTTCGGTTCTGGTATCGAATGATAAATTTGTCATTTGTTATTGGTCATTGGTCATTGGTCATTGGTCAATGACCTCTGCCCGGAAGTTGGAAAAATTTTGCAATTCTTATTTTTCGATGGAGTTTTCCCCACAGATTCCACATGGATTTCCACAGGGGAACTGAAGTTTTCCACAGATTAAACAAGGTTTTCCACAGGCGATCGCGCTCGAGGTGGAGTGTTTCGGTGGAGTTGGGGATTTCTCCGCCGCCCAGCCGCCAGGGAACTGGCGGATCCTTTTTTATGAACTTTTGTAACAAAAAGTGGCTTCAAAGGCTGATTCTTTCGTAGGGGGTAGGAGCCGTGTGGGTGAGTTGTAACATTTCGCAACGTTGACAATCCCACCCCTTCTAAGCGCACAATGAATCCGCCGACCTAAAAATTCTGGCAGCGGCATACAGCTATCTAAAGATTTGTCAACCCCCCAGAGGAATCGAAAAGTGACGTCAGCAAAAGAGACGGGAAATTCGAGACTGAGGGAGGGGGGAGCGAATCGGGCAACTGGGGGATATCTGGAGAGGGGCATCATCACACAGGTGCCTCGATCGGGAGAATGCAGCCCCCAGAAGACTAGAAAGTTAGGAAAGCCGTTGTACGCGCAAGGAGGATTTCGAGAAATGAACCCAAACGTCAGCATATTGGCCGAGATTCCAGAAGAACTGCATCAATCGCTCAAGGGGTACTTAGATGCTCATCCCGAGTGGGACCAAGACCGAGTATTTGCGGCAGCCCTGTCCCTGTTTTTGTTGCAAAATGGGGACAATAGCACGCCGGAGTCCTCGCGCAACTATCACCAAGCAGCGAGGGTGTATTTAGAGACCCTATTTCAGCATCCGGTGTAGAGGGAAGCGAGAGCAGTCTAAAATCGAAAGGCTAAGCTCTAAATAGTAAAGATTGAAATGACCGAAGCAGCGAATCCATCTACCACAGTCGATGTCTTGATAGTGGGTGCAGGGATTAGTGGGCTAAGTATGGCGCACGACTTACAGCACCCCCGGAAAAGCGATCGCCCGTTTAACATATTAGTCGCCGAAAGTCAAGGGCGAGTTGGAGGACGAATCGTCACCGCATCCGGGGATGGGTTTCTCTGGGAGTCCGGGCCAAATAGCTTTGCCCCGACCCCAGAGCTGATGAAATTAGCGGTAGATGTGGGGTTAAAAGACGAACTACTGCTTGCCGATCGCTTCCTGCCCCGGTTTGTGTATTGGCAAGGGGAGTTGATGCCAGTACCGATGAGTCCTCCAGCAATGGTCAAGTCAAAGCTGTTGAGTGTGCCGGGGAAACTCCGGGCATTAGTCGGGGCATTAGGATTTGTAGGGCCAAAGATGGGGTCCGAGGAGCGAGAGGAAACCGTAGCGGAATTTTTCCGACGTCATTTAGGGGATGAGGTTCTCAAGCGACTGGTGGAGCCATTTGTTTCTGGAGTTTATGCCGGAGATCCGAATCAACTGAGTGCATCGGCAGCATTTTCGCGAGTAAAGCGACTAGAAGAGATAGGCGGGGGGTTGGTTGCGGGGGCAATCCTGTCAGCCAAGAACAAGAAAAAACCTGCCGTGGCAGTGGATCCGAACGTACCGCAAGCGAAGCGGGGGCAATTGGGGTCATTTCGGGAGGGATTAGAAGCCCTACCCAAAGCGATCGCCGGCACCCTAGGAGACGCGGTGAAACTGAACTGGCACCTGTTGCGCCTCAGTCCCAGGGAAAAAGGCACCTACATTGCCGAATTTTCCACACCAGAGGGAGTAAAGCAGGTAGAGAGTCGCAGCGTAGTGCTGACCACTCCCACCTATGCGTCGGTGGAGATATTAGAGCCGCTCGATGTGGAATTAGGGATGGCATTAAAGGGGATTACGTATCCGTCGGTTGCTTGTGTGGTGTTGGGATATCCCACAGAAGCATTCAAGCGGCCCATGAAAGGATTTGGGAATTTAATTCCGCGAGGGCAGGGAATTCGCACCCTTGGAACCATTTGGGGATCGAGCTTATTTCCCGGACGTGCGCCGCAGGGGTGGGAGATGGTGATTAACTTTATTGGGGGAGCCACCGATAATGCGATCGCCAACTTAAGCGAAGAAGAAATCGTGAATGCGGTGCATCGAGACCTGTGCCAAACCCTACTCGGGGAGGATGTAGAGCCGAAGGTATTAGCGGTGCATTTGTGGAAGCGAGCCATTCCGCAATACAACCTCGGACACCTGCAGCGTCTCCATCGCATCGAGAGACAATTGCAGCAGTTTCCCGGATTGTACCTGTGTGGCAACTACAGCGATGGTGTCGCCTTAGGAGACTGCGTGCGTCGCGCCCAAGAGGGGGCTGAAAAGCTGCGGGAATATTTAAGGTAAAGGAGAGTCGGTAAGCCAAAAGAAGCGATCGAGCCGTGGGAGTCTGGAGAACTTCTCCACCCTGCCAGGGAGAAGCGCCACGGGTTCTACGGCTCGCGACTCAGTGGGTTCATGTTGACTCAGTAGATTGGGGGTTTTGGCTCGGTTCGAGTTCGAATTTATAGCCCACACCGCGCACGGTTTGAATTAGTTTGGGATGATGGGCATCCGGTTCGATTTTGCGGCGGATTTGACCGATATGCACGTCCACCACGCGGCGATCGCCCACATAGTCATAGTCCCAGACTTCTTGAAGCAGTTCGGTTCTGCGCCAAACGCGACCGGGATGACGGGCTAAAAAATAAAGTAAATCGAATTCTAAGGCAGTTAAAGAAACCGGGAGTTCGTCGAGGGTGACTTCTCGACGGACCGGATCGATTTGCAGGTGACCGAAGTCCAGACAGGGTTGTTCTGCGGTTTGAACCACTCGTTGGCGCTTTAAAAGCGCCCCGACGCGGGCACCGAGTTCAACCAAACTAAAGGGTTTGGTAATGTAATCATCCGCCCCCAAGTTAAAGCCTCTAATTTTGTCGGCTTCGTCGGTGCGGCTAGTGAGCATCAATACAAAAACCCCGGTTCGGTTTTGCATGGCTTGACAGAGCTGATAGCCCGTCGTATCGGGCAAATTGACATCCAAAACCACTAAATCCGGGTTAAATTTCTCGAATAACTCGAGCGCTTTTTTTCCATCTTCAGCCGACTCCATTTGATAGTTTTGCTTGCTTAAAAAGCGATGGATTAAATTGCGGATGGCAGGGTCATCATCAACGACAAGAATCTTGGCAGGGGCCATAGCTAGAACTGTGCTGGTGTGAACTGGTCAAGAAGCATGATTCAGGCTGACACGAAAAGCCAGATGGCTTTCTGGGAGAATTCAGCAGCTTTCTCGGTGGGAAATAAGCGGCCTCTACAATAACTTTACCCAGCATTTTAAAATATTATCGATTGGCAACAGTCACGCGGGGTGGGGTCGAACCGGTCGCCGCTCCTTGGAACCGGGGGGGGGGAAATGGGTTTGACAATTCCGGGAAACTGGACGGCGCGCGCCTCCAAAATGAAAGGGGGCGTATGGCTGACTATACAACAGATTGGCATCCAGCCACTAGGGGAAAGTCAAACAAAGGGGAGGGGAGTGGATGTTTTCAAGGTAAATTGAAAAAGAGGCCGTTGCGGCGAGTGGTTGCACGCGCCTGCGGAACTGGATGAGGCGGCCTGCATTGCCGCTTCTGCAATCGCTCCTAGGTTATCCCCGAACAGAGGCTCCCTTGCACCCTGGTTTAAAATGCGCTGACGCTCTCCTGAGAGACGACAGCGTTCAGTGGCGGCAGGGGTCGCTGCCTTAGAAAACTGCAAGCGATCGAGGCAGGGACTTGAAAGTTCCAAACCATACCTTAGCTTAAAACTGTCTTGGGGTTGTAGGGGACAAAAGGCTATAACGGAGCTAGAGGCTTCGACGGGCTTGGCGATTGCGAAAACGGCGTGCGGCTTTTGCGATCGCCTCCAAACAGGAAACGAAAACCCGTTGATTCCGATTGCGGGAAGTGGCAGGATGCCAAACCCCAACTCAACCCCGGATAGCTCCCTCAGCGGGGTGTGACAGGCGTAGCGACCCTTGATGCAGACCCATAGGCGTGGAGGTCTTCTCCTGCCCTCGTAGCAGTGTAATGGTGAATATACCAAGATTGTAGAGAAAATAGAGGGTAGTCCATCCGGCCAACAATGGACGACGGGCGATCGCAAATGCTATTCGACCGAACACAGTTGGCAGCCAATATTTGCCAATATTTAGCTTCTCGGCGGGAAGCCCCGCGCTCTACCCGTGCTTGGTGAGCGTCGGGATGAGAGCCAGGGGAAATG
>NZ_JAYFEQ010000860.1:0-61938 GCF_055795085.1 Phormidium sp. CCY1219
GCTGCCCCGGCAGAACCCGAAACGATGGAAGATTCCGAGACTGAGGCTGCCCCGGCAGAACCCGAAACGATGGAAGACGCCGCCACCACTGAAGAAGAAATGCCCGAAGCCGAGTAAAATAAACGCCGACGGGCAAATGGCTGTGGTGAAGTCCCTCGCGCAGGAATGGGTCGATCGCTCATCTACACCCCTCCCCCGGCGCGCACTAACCCAACAAAGCCCTAGGCGGTTTTCATTTCCTTGGCCACTTTATTCCCTTGTGCTTTCCCCGTGAGTTTTTTGTCCATACCACCACGGGGAAGCGCTAGTTTCTTTGGGTTCCGCAATCCCGGAGGTTCGTCGTCACAAGCGATGGTTGGCGATCGCTCCGGATTCTCGAAAATTGAAATTCGCCTGGGCCAGATTCGCACTCGCTGCAAATCCTGCAATCTCTACCGAAAGGCGAATTGTCTCCCGCTCCCACTCCTGAAGAAGTTCTCTTAGCTTGGCACCCAACCGCTAATCAAAAATGAAGATAACCCCTCGTGTTTGCCCTGCTCTCGCGCCCGCTCTCCCCTGCGCCCCAACCTGGGAAATGGTGGGGGTGATGCTGCTGTTGGGTTTCGCTTCCCCCGCGCGGGGATTACCGCCACCGTCGGATGTGCCAGAAGAAATTTTGCGAACTGAAATTATTACCCAAGCGCGATCGCCGATTGATGGGGAAGCGATCGCGCCGGCTGAATATGCGGCGTTAATCGAAAACCTCGAACCTGTAGGGGTGAATTTACTGCCCCCGCAAGCCGCGACCACCGCGAGTATCGGCGTCTCTGGCGAGGAGAACATCACCAACATCTTGCCGATTCGCGACCTGCTGCGCGCCATATTTCCGTTTTAAATCTTGCCACATTAATTAACATTCCTTAATATTGCTGGTGTAGGCTATTGGAGATAAAACCTCTCCAGGTTTCAGGCTAGCCCTTTCCCTGGCTGTGTCCCGAAAGCCTCCAGAGGCGATCGCACCGGGTAGTCTTTCAGGGAAGTTAACTCTAGAACCCTTAATTTTAAAAGAGATTCAGCCGCGATCGCAAAGCGTTTTCTCGCCCCTTGCATACTGGGTCAGTTTGCGGTAAAAACAAGCCATTCCCATCCATCGCAGGCCAAACGTTACCCAGCACCGAGCAGCCGTTGCTCGACACCAAACCCCCTGATGTGCCCACTCCCAAGAGCGTGGCACCGCGATCGAACCGATTCACGTAACTGCATTTGAAGGAACCCCATGTCAATCACCATCGCCCCAGATCAAGTAGACCGGATTGTTTGGAACCAGCATGACGACCCCTTCCAAGTCCTCGGTGCCCATCCAATCGAGGAAAATGGGAAAGTGAAACGCTGGGTGGTGCGCGCCTATCTCCCCAATGCCGACACCGCATCAGTTATCCTGCCAGAACAACGGCAAGAATTCCCAATGGAATCGGTGCATAATCCCCACTTTTTCCAATGCACCATCGATATCGAAGAACTGGCAAACTACCAACTGCGAGTCAAAGAAGGCGATCGCGATCGGGTCATCTACGACCCCTACGCCTTCCGTTCCCCCAAACTCACCGACTTCGACATCCACCTCTTCAGCGAAGGCAATCATCACCGCATCTACGAAAAACTCGGTGCCCACCCCCTCGAAGTTAACGGCGTCCAAGGGGTCTACTTCGCCGTTTGGGCACCCAACGCCCGCAATGTCTCCATCCTGGGCAATTTCAACCACTGGGACGGGCGCAAACACCAAATGGCTAAACGCGGTAACGGCGTCTGGGAACTGTTTATCCCCGATTTAAACGTCGGCGAGCATTACAAATACGAAATCAAAAACTACGAAGGCCACATCTACGAAAAATCCGACCCCTACGGCTTCCAGCAAGAAGTCCGACCGAAAACAGCCTCGATTGTCACCGAGTTGGACAGCTATACCTGGAACGATAGCGAGTGGATGGAGCATCGCCGCCACACCGACCCCCTGACTCAGCCTATCTCGGTGTATGAATGTCATCTCGGATCCTGGCTCCATGCCTCCGCCTCCGAACCGGCCCAGTTGCCCAATGGCGAAACCGAACCGATGGTGGTGGTCTCGGAACTCAAACCCGGCGCGCGCTTCCTCACCTACCGCGAACTCGCCCACAAGCTGATTCCCTATGTGAAAGACCTCGGCTTTACCCACGTGGAATTGCTCCCGGTGGCGGAACACCCGTTTGATGGGTCTTGGGGCTATCAAGTCACCGGCTACTATGCCCCTACCTCCCGCTATGGCACCCCGGAAGATTTCATGTATTTCGTAGACCAATGCCACCAAAATGGCATCGGCGTCCTGGTAGACTGGGTTCCAGGCCACTTCCCGAAAGACGGTCACGGCTTGGCTTTCTTTGATGGCACGCATTTGTACGAACATGCCGACCCGCGCAAGGGAGAACACAAGGAATGGGGCACTTTGGTGTTTAATTACAACCGCAATGAGGTGCGGAATTTCTTGGTGGCCAATGCCTTGTTCTGGTTCGATAAGTACCATATCGACGGCATGCGGGTGGATGCTGTGGCTTCCATGCTTTATCTGGACTATTTCCGCAAAGAAGGGGAATGGGTGACCAACCAGTATGGCGGACGGGAAAATCTCGAAGCGGCGGATTTCCTGCGTCAGGTGAATAACCTGCTGTTTAGCTACTATCCCGGCGTGCTGTCGATCGCGGAGGAATCTACCTCTTGGCCAATGGTGTCCTGGCCGACTTATGTGGGCGGTTTGGGCTTTAATTTAAAGTGGAATATGGGCTGGATGCACGATATGCTGGATTATTTCAGCATGGACCCCTGGTTCCGTCAGTTCCACCAAAATAACGTCACGTTTAGTATTTGGTATCACCACAGCGAGAACTTTATGCTGGCTCTGTCCCACGATGAGGTGGTGCATGGAAAGAGCAATATCATCGGCAAAATGCCCGGAGACCGCTGGCAGAAGTTCGCTAATGTCCGCTGTCTGTTTTCCTATATGTTCGCTCACCCGGGCAAGAAAACGCTGTTTATGAGTATGGAATTCGCTCAGTGGAGCGAGTGGAATGTTTGGGGGGATTTAGAGTGGCATCTGCTGCAATACGAGCCACACCAGCAGCTCAAGCAGTTTATGAGCGATTTGAATCGCTTGTATTGCTCCACGCCGGCGCTTTACAGTCAGGATTTCGGTGAAGAAGGGTTTGAGTGGATTGATTGCTCGGATAATCGGCACAGTGTGGTGTCGTTTATTCGCTGGAGTAAGGACCGCGAGGATTTTGTGGTGGTGGTGTGCAATTTCACCCCACAGCCCCACAGTCACTATCGCGTCGGCGTGCCAGTGCATGGGTTCTACAATGAGATTTTTAACAGCGATTCTCGGGATTATGGCGGCAGCAATATGGGGAATTTAGGCGGCAAGTGGGCCGATGAATGGTGGTTCCACGGACGTCCTTATTCCTTGGATTTGTGCTTGCCTCCTCTGTCCGTGTCCGTGTTCCAGTTGGATAAGGAGAAAACTGAGGAAGCCCGCAAAGCCTGGATGAATCAGAGTTAAGTTACCGGAAAGTGAGGCTCACTCAAGAGCGCTCACATAAGTTTCCGGCGGCGTCACCCCCGGCATGGGGTCCCGGGGATGACGCACTAACCCCCCTCGGTGGGCAATTTCGCGCGATCGCTCTCGGTTAATCATTAACAACATGCAATCAATCGCAATCCTCGTCCTCGCGCATTGCGCCTAACAGGGTGGAGACAAAGACGCATCGGTGTTGGTTGCTGTTATTCTCCAGGGTCAGGGTGACGCGCCCCAGTTGCCCGTTGGCATGCCCTTTGTGGTTGAATTGCATTCGCCAAAAGCCAGTGGCGGGGGTTTGATAAAAGGTGGTGTGGTTGGTGTCGATTTTTACCTCCGCATCCAGACTTTGCCACCCGCTGTCATCACTGGGGGTGATGCTGGCGGGGTGAACTACCCATTGTGCTAGACCATTGTTATCCCGAAAGCTGATTTGGTAGGTGATTTTCTGTTGCTTGGCTTTGCTTTTCGCTTCCAACAGACCAGCGTAAACTTTATCTTGGGCGGTGTCGAGTTTGAGGCTGTTTACCCAAGCCAGCCAACTGGGAATTCCCACGGCGGCGAGGATGCCGATAATGAACACCACCAGCAAGACTTCGAGAAGGGTGAATCCCGAGGTGGGCGAGGTTTTGTGAGGAAGGCTCCATGTCTGATTCTGCATGGCTCAGCACCCTCATTTTACTTTGTCTATAGAATAAACCCTCAGCGCCGAGTGTCTGAGGGTTTTTAACATTTATTTAACATTTGCACGGTAGCACTTAAGTGAGGGTTGGCCAAGGGTTTTCGTGAGTTAGGGCGAGGGATTGCAATCTTGGTTTTCAGCAGTTCGCGTGGCTCCTAAAAGGGTGAGCACTCTCACGCATCGTTTTTTGTTAGCATTGCTCTGTAGGGTTAGAGTCACTTGACCTAATGGCGATCCGTCGGACAAATTTCCCTTATCGTTAAATTGAATGCTCCACGGTAAAGTCGCTGTACCATCCAAAGTGGTTAAAGTGTCATCAATTTTAATTCCCGTTTCTTTATCGATGGTCTGCCAATTGGGGGTACTACTTGCCGGATGAACCGCCCACTGAACCACAATATCCCCAGCAGCATCAGTGGTTTGTTGAATAGTAACTTGCCAGGTGCTTTTTTGCTGCTTGGCTTTGCTTTGGGCTTGATTGATGGCCTGTTCTATCGGTACTATCGCTCTTTTCAGGCGAGTGTTGTTCACCATTGCCAGCCAACTGGGAATGCCGATGCCTGCTAAAATGCTTAGCATAAACACCACTAGCAGCACTTCCAACAGGGTAAAACCGCCGCCTGCACTGTATTTTTCGGCTACAGTAACTCGATTCCGTTGCTGATGTTGCCAGGACTTCAGTTGTTGAAGTAACTTCATCTTCAGAGGTATCATTTTAAATCCCGTTTTTTGCTAAAATAAACTCTCATCTGGAATGAGAACTCGCCGATTCTCAAGCTTTCCCATCAACTTCCCCGTAAATGAATTACAGATCCGAGGGAGTGGTTTCATAGAGACTGCGAGCCTGAATTCTTCTTTGCAAGCTCGGTAAATAGACCGTATTGCGCGAACCGCTCTCTCCGGCTTTTTCAGCAGCGTTACCGCGTAGAAAAACAATCGCATCTTGAAAATTACCTGACCCTAACTCGGGAGGCTTGACACAGGCATAAAAACTACTATGAGCATTATCTCCGGTTAGGCTGTAATTTGGATAATCAGCACAAGTTGGAGGATTGTTACTTAACAAGTCCTTGTCTACTAAATCAACCAATACATCATTATTGCCTGCATAAGATTGTTGAGCTAAACAATTGGTGCCATCTGTGTTGCACGGCCAGGTTTGATAGCTTTTCTCTGTGGTGGTTGGATCCACAAAGTTAGTAGTTAGGGTAAGAGTGGATAACTGCTCTGGATCGTATTTACGGAGTTGATAGCGAGTAATGGTTGCAGGACCGTCCCAGGTATTGGAGGGGTCCGGATCTAGAGCATAAATCACCAAGGTATTGGTATGGCGACCTGTTTTGAGGGCGTAACATTGATTTTGGTCGGATGCGGGCAAGCTGGTACAATCTGTAGGTAACTGTTGTGCAGCGGTAGTAGTGGGATTTCTATAGGGCACTTCCTCCAATTTCCAAAATGCCACCACTGGAATGACGTTCTCACTGGAAAAACCGAGAATATTGTCAAGTCCCGGACAATAATCAGGATCTCCGGGACTTCCCACCCCCCCAGCCACACAATCCCCATCGTAAATGTACACTGCTTTTTGAAGATCGGCGGCGATATAATCCATTGCTTGATCCATTTCTTGCTGGACTTGACTCTTGGCAGTTTCTTTTTGTTCGATTCCTAGCAGGTTCACCACCAGGGACAACATACCATAGAGGACAATGCCGGCAACCGCGATCGCCATCAATAGCTCTAGCAACGTAAAACCGGCTACCTTGCTCTGTTTTGAACCTGCTAGGTATTTTTTTAGATAAAATTGCAGACTTTTGCTTGCCATTTTTTTTCCAAAAACCATTGAACCCTCTCCCTTATCAAATCCCTATACGCCATCTGTTCTAATTGCCAACCGTGCTATGATACTCACCTTAAGGACAATCGCCAGTTGCTTTTTTTGCTAGGTCTTGATAGACATCAAGGGAATTACTGTCTATGCTAGTTCTGGCTATAGAAATGTAGCGCACTGCCAATGGGGAAGATCCTGCCGTATTGGCATTGGAAAAAGACAAAGAAGCTTGCTCCTTGCTCAATGAACCTCCACTAAAATCCAAAGACGCTTTGGTATAAACTCGCACCCCCATCCAGAATCCCACTGGCACTTGGTCTCCAGATGTGTTGGGTAAGCATTGGCTCAGGGTACGAAAGGTTTGGATGGCAAAATCGTTCTCGCCATCGTTGTTCACGTCCACAAGGCAGATTTCGTCTGCCCCCTGAGTCTGTGGCGTGGCACAAGCACTGGCACCGGCTGGCGTGGGCGCTGCCACCTGTTGTGGCTCGATGTTATCACCTCCAGAGGGAGGCAAATGAGCCACAAAATCATTCAAATTATTGAAGGCACCATTCCCTCGCTCGAGTACGAGTCGAACCCGATCGATTTCGCTCTGAGCCAGTTTCATTGCCTGTTCCGCGCGGTGCGCGCGTACCCGATTCGCCATCGCGAATATAATCGGTGGCGTAATCGAGACGATCGCCAAGCTAAAGATGACCATTGCCGCCATCGACTCCACCATCGTCAATCCTCGTTCGGTTTGCTTGTCTTTTGCAGGTTTCATCAGACTCCTCCCTGTACTATTACGGACAGCTAAAACCGATCGCATCGCGGAGCTTGCAAATGTAGTCATTATCCGCTTTCGGTTCCCGGTAAAATTCGCTGCGGGTGCTATCGGGCATCACAAACCGTCGCGACACTGGCCCGGCGGGGAGATACTGCAACGCCACATCGTAACCCCAATCCCGGGTGGGTGCTAAGTAGAACAGCAAGTTGAGATTGTTGCCACCGGTGAGATTGGTGCCGCTGACTGGATTGCAGGGGTTGACGCCGCTGCAGTGGGGCATATCCGGTGCGCCGCTTATCGCTCTGGGTTCCCAGGCATCGCGCTCCAGTGGGCCGGTTGCGTAATTGCTGAAGTTAAGCTGCATAAACGAACCCCGAATCTTCAAGGTTTGACCGCTCCAGTTTTCGATCATGCGCGGGTAGGTGGGGATACCTCCATTTTGTTGAGCGTTGCGCGACGGCACCACACCACTGACAATCACGGCATTTATTTCTGTGGTTCCATTCGCGGCGGGCACCAGTTGTCGGCCATCGCGGTTCGCATTACTGGACCACGGTATGGCATTGAACTGGTAGTAGTTGTTGTTATAAGCAGTGGGATTGGATGTTGGGGGTGTTGCTGATGTGTTAATCGTCATGGGTGCGCCATTTCGGGAAAACACGATCGGCGATGAAACGATGATTGGATTTGGCGAGGAAGAAGACACTGGCCCACTAAACGTCGAATCGTTTTCCGCTGGATTGGCTCGCAACCAGCGAACGTCAGTGCCGAGAGCGGTTCGGGGTCGGTTTTGGTTTAAGTACGAGGTGTAGGGTCTATTATTGGGAATGTTCGGACAACCATATCGCACTTGAATGGTGTCCCTAAGGTCTGAGCTTGATGCTGGCGATCTCAAATATTCGATGCGCTCGTTGAGATTCCCAGTTCTGATATTACCTGGATCCACCGTTTGAATTGCCGAAGCATCTACGGGCACCAGTCCATCTTCGATGCTGCCATCACAGAAGTTAGCAGAGAGGGTGGAAACGGCATCCGCCAGA
The DNA here is from genome assembly GCF_055795085.1 of Phormidium sp. CCY1219. Taxonomy (NCBI): domain Bacteria; kingdom Bacillati; phylum Cyanobacteriota; class Cyanophyceae; order Oscillatoriales; family Oscillatoriaceae; genus Phormidium; species Phormidium sp. CCY1219. The sequence continues at coordinate 7,903 of NZ_JAYFEQ010000860.1, forward strand.
ATTTCTGAGGGTCGCCAGGAGTCTCCATTCGGATCGCCGAAGTTTGGGTTAATGTTGGTGCGATCGTAGAAATCACCGGAATTATTTAAAAATTCCTCCTCGGTGTGGACGTTGAAATCCCCTTGAATGTACACCGGGTTGTCGGACACCAGGGTGATCCCTTGCAGCACATCGTTATTGCTGTTGCGCCGCAGGTCGGCTCCATTTTTTAAGCGGAAACCATAGGGACGGCGATCGGGGTCGGCATAGTAATCCACCGCTTTGGGACTGATACCGCGATCGGCATTATTATCCGGGCTACCTCCAGTTCCCACATTAAATACCGGGGGATCGGCTGGACGATTGGCATCCATCAGGACACTGCCGCTACTCACCGTCCCGTCAGGACTCCAGGCGGATTCGTAGCTGGTGTAATTGGTAGTCGGGGGTCGAGCGATCGCATCTTCGCGCACCGCATCTTCCCGGAACACATAGACCGCACCCCGGTTCGGATCCACATCGCTATTCCCCAGTCCCGGCAACCAGGTATCGCTGTTAGGACTGTTGTTGCGCAATATATCCACATCCATATTCAACGCCCGCACGCTCATTTCTTCGCGAGGGTCAAAGAATGCTGAATCCTTAATCGCCACTCGTCGCAATGTTGTGGCGCTGCCATCTTGAACGGCCACCAGATCCACATCATTGCGGTTGGGATTGCTCCCGGTTATTCCGGCGGGTGCGCTTTGCGTCGGCAGGATCCAGCTGCCGAAAGTAATCGGGCGGGGTTGGAGGGCGATATTATTCAGGTCCGTGTTGGTGATTTCCTGATACAGACTAGTGCCGGTATTGATGCCCTGAATGTAGGTATCTGCGATGTAAGGTTCGGCTGGTTGCAGATGGTTTACACCTCCTGTTGCCGTATTATTTGCCCCTGCATGGCCGTGATTAACCACTGGGAAAACGTAATACAGCGCCGGGAATTTCGGATCGTTGGAGCAGAGGCGAGATAAACCGATTAGATCTTGTTCATCCAGGTTAGTTCCTGCTGCTTTCAAGGGAGAATTTGCAGGAGCAACAGGATCTTCAAAGTTAGCCAGTCCAAAATAGTTGTTCCCGCTGTTGTTGGTTACATCACAACTAATCCTAAAGTTTCGGTTATGAAAAACGCTGGCATTATTTATTTGTTTAGGTTCAAACGTAAAAACTGCTGCATTCTCTGAAGCGTTTTCGTCAGTTGGCCTGAACCCATAGATGCGATCGCGTTTCACTTGCTCCTTAGTCATTACGAACCGAGCCAGTTCTACGACTTCTTGCGCTAAGTCTCCGTTCTCTACTTTCTGTTGGAGTTTAGAAATATATGCCTCGGGCGGTAATTTGTAATCATCTGGGTCTGGTGGATTACCTGCTAAAGTTCCACTAATGCCATCATTAACCAGCTTGCCAGCGCCATCGAGAGCTATTACCTCATAGTCATCATTAGCAGGATCGTCAACTTCATTTTGCAATTCCCACAGTTCATCTGCTAACGTCTGCAAACCTGCGCCTGACGTTCCGTATAACCCACTGGTTTGATTGCCTGCGTAATCGTAACTTTCCAGATAGTCAATGTTATACGCCAACATCCCCAACATTGCCGCCGCCGTGTGAACGGTGGTAGCATCGGCGAGACTCATGTCCCCTGCATTTCCGCTAGAAGGGGGAGTTTGGTTGCCACTTTCAATAATCCGTCGCAGATTGGAGAAGTCTCCCCACATGGTCAACTGCGGGTAGGGATGCACTCTTCCTGCAGCTTGCAGGGGTGGATAGGCACCATTGGGATCCCCAGCAAAATAGGCGAGGTTTGCTAGGGCTTTCCACACAGAAGCATTCAGTTCTGGCGGTTCAAATTCCCAGCCATTCGTCCCCCGACCATTGAAAAAGTCGGGAGCCACCGCATTAAACTGAGTATTATCTACGGTTTGAAACTGAATGTTGTCAAAGGTGGCACTGTCCTGCAGGGTTTCGGCCGTGCCAGGGTGAACGGTCGTTGCCACCACTGCAACGGGCTGATAGCCTTTGCTGGTGCCATGATCATAGTGATACACTGCAGTGGCTTGCACCGCCGCTAAATTATCCCACTGAGTGCGCCGCTGGCGGGCTAGATTGGTAATTGAAATTGATGGGTCTGGTGGATGGAGGGGGTCCTCTCCACTCCAGCCAAAGGCATTCCCCAATTCCAGTCGCTGCCCGACGATGACCCGCAGACCTTCCGCTCGGGCACGACGTTCCCAATATCCATCCAACCCATAGGCATCGGGTGCGGTGGGTACGGTTTCATTCCGCAGCAGATCGTTGTTGGTTAGGGGTGGAGTAATGCCGCATAATGGATCGTCAATTTCCATCCCGATCGGACAATCCGGAGTAGTGGTATAGGGGGGTTGTGAATTGTTGTCATATCCCGGTTTTGGCCCGTACAGGTCATCGGCGCGGTAGGTATCGTCCACATAGGGCGGTGGACTTGCCGAGGACAGTGCCACTTCAATGCGTTGGGACAAGTCACTGCCCTGCCAGTTCGCATCGGTCATTGCCGAAAATGTACCGCCCCCCCGAGGTACCGATTCATTCGCGATCTGGATCCGCAACGGATCCAGGGCAATATTAATCGCATTGCCCCCGGTGATAAAACTGTTGTCGATCGAGTCGTTGTCCTCGGTCAGGGTAATCCCCGTGGTGGTATTATCATATGTATATACCTGCGTAGTGCCCGTGAAGGCACCGCTATTCGCCCACAGCAGATTATTGACGAAATGTCCTCTGGCGGTGATTTTCGAGTTTAGTTCGGGTTTATAGAAACAAGAGGGAGGCGCGCTAATTAAGTGCGAAGAAAATGTATTGCCTTCCGGTCTGACAAATATACTTCCTTCGCTGTGGATCGCCCCATTCCAGATCAAGTCTCGACCGGGGTTGAATTCGATATCGTTGCGGAACCACGCGCCCCACTTGTTTGCCGTATTAATCGTTCGGTCTTGTTGGTACTGAACCGTGGAAATCACTGGATTCGCAGAGCTACCGCCGTTAGTCACCGCATTGGGCACGCTGACGGCAAACACTTGAAAGCTCTTCATCAAGACTGCCGTACTGACCGGGAACCACCCTTGGATATATTCCACTCGCGGATTGCAAGAATTGCTCGTATCGCGAGTTTGCACTAGCGGGCCATTGTTGACCACCAGATTATCCGCTTTTTCGTTGTCATTAAAGAGTTGGTAAATGGTTGGCTGGTCCGCAGCTAATTTAGGGTCTACGGTTTTAAAACCACTTCCTGCCGGTCTTGTCGATCGCAAAACGATCGTGTAAGCAGTGGTCAAGTCTTCTGGATCGGTGGTATCTCCATCACCATTGCCATCAGTTTGAAAGCTCCACGCCGCCTCAGTTGGCGTTCCATCGATATTAACTTGAGGCGGAATTGCCGTTTCATCATCAAATAAATAAATATTGTCTGTTAATAGCAGACTTTCCATCAGGGTTTCTGGTGGAACCCCTGCGGTTTGACCGTACACCCCTTTATCGGAAAGCAAGTATTCTAATTTGGATTTTGCCCGTTCGATCGCTGCTGCTGCTGGATTTTCTACCGCTTGCAGTTGATATTCCCCAATCACCTCAGTCGATCGCTGATAGGACCGAAACATCAGGGCACTGACCACCAACAGCATCACCAGAATCAGCAGGGTAGTGGTTGGCAACACAAAACCCGCCTGTCCCCGTTTTTTAGAGGTGACGAGGGCAGTGCGTAGGATGCGATAGGTTTCTTCACTGGTCAGTTTCTGCATGAAGCGAGTCATCGCTTGCACCAGACGATTTAGACCTTTTTTGATTTTGCGTTTTTTAGCCATAGCTGCTCCGTAGATGCAGGGGTGCCAGTAGGTGTCAAAAAATACTGTTATTTATGTCTTAGCCTAAAATTCCCGCAATCGACAATCAGTAGATTTCCGGAGAAAGGCGGCCAAGGGCTTGTATGATATCAGTTTAAGCTTACCCAGCTTCAGAGAAAAATCCATCACCCAGTAGAAAGAAAAAAACCCGGTTCAAAAAACCGGGGGGGGAAAATGGGGGGAGGGGGGAATAAATACCCAGGGAACTGTTCGCTTGTCTCCCATTCCCAGACCTCCCGGCGTTTTAGCGCCGAAATATTCCCTTTAGCATTTATTCAAATCAATTCCCGCTTCTTTCGCGTAGGCTTGCAAGCCTTTTTTGTCTAAGGTTTTAATTGCAGTGGTGGAAAGGCGCAGTCTGACCCAGCGATTGCCTTGGGGCCACCACACGCGCTTCCACTGCAGGTTGGCATGTTGGAGGCGGTGGGTGCGGCGGTGGGAGTGGGAAATGGACATGGCGTTATTGGCCGTTTTCCCAGTAAGCTGGCACTTGCGTGGCATAATCTTTCTCCGGATACAATTTCGCGATTTTAAGTACAGCCTTCCATTGTAGCGAGTTTTGCCCCAACTGGCGAGAGGAGGGGTTTTGCCTTCCAGGTGTGACGGATAGGGCCGGTGCGTCACCCCCGCCAGGGAGTGGGGTGTTTTTCGATGGTTTGGAGGGAGGGGGTGACGCACCCTACGGCTGGATTGGGCTTGGGATGGGGTTGGGTTGGGACTCCCGGAAGGGAGACTCGCCCGGTTCCAATTCCAATTAACTGCGTTGTTCCGTCAGGCGGGTGAGCAGTTCGTTAGAGCGTTCCACAAAAGACTGCATCCCATCGGCGTCGAAGCCTTTTTGCGCCATCAGCGCCAAGTCATAAACGTGGTGGCAAATCATATCCGCCAATTCCGCCGAGGGGGATTTTCCTTCCCCTTGGATAATCGCCCCTTGAGTCAACTGGCTCAAATTCTGAATCAGGGGGTGGGAGGTATTGACCAGCAAAATATGCTCCTCGGGGAATTCCGCCTTATCCTGACTCACCAGAGCATTCATATCCCGCAGGCGACGCAGAAACTCCGGTAGCAGTACCATTGCGGGGGGAGTGCCTTTCGGGTCGTCGGATTTGAGGGCTTCGGTGCGGATGTTGAGCTTCGGTTTGTTGAGGGCTTTCTGGAAGACTTCTTTAATTTGTTCGCCCCGGGTTTTGTTGGTACTCGGATCCACGATATCCGAGGCTTTGTCTTTCTCGATCAGCTTGTCGTCAATTTCCGCATCCACCCGGGAGAACTTCACGTCGGTGTATTCCCGCTCTAAGAAGCTGATAAAATGCGGGTCGATAAAGGAGTCCATAAACAGGACTTCCAACCCCTGACTCTTGTGCAGTTGCACGTAGGTCGCCTGGGACACTTCGTCGGTGCAGTAAAACACCTGATTCTCGTGACGGGCTTTGTTGCGTTCGAGATACTCTTCTAAGGTGGTGTAGTACGGGCCTTCGGTTTGGGCGTTGGGGTTGACTTCTTTCCAGGCGTCTCCCTCTTCCGCTTGCACTTCTACCGAGGGTTGTTCCGCTTCGGCGGGTTTCAAGTTGGCGGTGGTGCGATAGATGACGATATCTTCTACCTGTTTTTTGAATTTCTCATCATTCAAGCAGCCAAATTTGACGAAGGTGCCGATATCCTGCCAACTGCGGATGTACTCTTTCCAGTTTTCTTTGTACAGGGCCTTGAGCCGGTCTGCCACTTTTTTGGCGATGAAGTCGGCAATTTTGCGGACGGTCCGGTCCATCTGCAAGGCGCTGCGGGAGACATTCAGGGGAATATCGGGACTGTCGAGCACGCCGCGCATGGGCAGCAGGAATTTGGGGATGATTTCTTCGCAGTGGTCCGAGACGAAGACTTGATTGCAGAACAGTTTGATCTGTCCTTGGGTGACGTCTACATCGGGCCGCAGTTTGGGGAAGTAGAGAATGCCCTTGACGAGGAAGGGATAGTCGGTGTTTAGGTGAACCCACAGCAGGGGTTCTTCTTGGAAGGGGTACAGGTAGCGGTAGAATTCCAGGTAATCTTCGTCGGTGAGGTTGGTGGGGGAGTCGCGCCAAATGGCTTTTTGGCGGTTGATGACTTCTCCTTCAAATTTAATCGGCACCGGCATGAAGTCGCAGTAGGTTTTGACTAACTGCTTGATGCGGGCGGGTTCGACGTATTCTTTTTCTTCTTCTTGCAGGGTGAGGGTGATGGTGGTTCCGTGGTTGCTGCGGGTGGAGTCTTCTAGTTTGAATTCTGGGGAACCATCGCAGGTCCAGTGTACGGCTTGGGCACCTTCTTTGTAGGAGAGGGTGTCGATTTCTACTTGCTGGGCGACCATGAAGGAGGAGTAAAATCCGAGTCCGAAGTGCCCGATAATGGCGCGATCGCTGCCGGCTTGGTATTTTTGAATAAATTCTTCGGCGCTGGAGAAGGCGACTTGGTTGATGTATTGTTTTACCTCGTCGGCACTCATCCCGATCCCGTTGTCGGTGATGGAGAGGGTATTTTTTTCTTTATCGATAGAAATAGTAATTTCGGGGTTGCTGGTGTCGCCGCTGAATTCTCCGGCGTAGGCGACCATTTTTAGTTTCTCGATCGCGTCTACGGCGTTGGAGATCAGTTCGCGCAGAAAAATTTCGTGGTCGGAGTAGAGAGATTTCTTGATAATGGGAAAAATATTCTCGGTATGAATGGCGATTTGGCCTTGTTCGAGTACCGTCATAGAGAGTTCTCCTGTGGGTAAAATGGGTCTAGTTATTGATTGTGGGGGATTACCCCGCTGTTTTAGATCCGGGATTGCCCCCTACCGGGGATTCGGATTTCCCTACTTATGGGTTATAAAGGGAATGATTGAGAGAACAGCGGGGAAGGCGATCGCCTGCTTCTATGATGCCAATGGGGGAGTGTTGCGATCGGGTTGTGCTTTGGGGCGCAACCTTGGTTTTCGGCGCGGGGCGATATCTGCAATGTCAGTTCTGCGTGTTTTGGGCGATCGTTGTGCCGAATTATTGGCTTTGGTTTGTTCATTTAGGAGCTTGAGTTTCCATGACGCAGGGAAAAAGGGGTAGCCTCTATAGCCGACTGAAAGCGGATTTTTATTCGCTGCTGCGCTATGATTACGACTTGCCGCAAATTTTGAAGTATTGTGCTAAGTATTCTGGGAAGGAGCGCAAAACCTGCAAGCTTTTGGATGTGGGTTGCGGTTACGGGAGAAAACTCAAGCCACTACAGGATGCCGGGTATGATGCATTAGGAGTGGAAATCAATCCGACACTGGTGGCAGCGAATCAAAAAAATGGCTTAAATTGCATGACGGTAGAAGCGTTTGAGGCAACTGAGGGTCAGTTCGATTTGATGCTGATGTCGCATATTATCGAACATTTTACCCCGACGGATTTGAAAGCGTTTATGGATGACTATCTCGACCGCCTGAAAGTGGGAGGTCATTTGATTATTGCCACGCCGTTAATGAGTAGCACGTTTTATGATGATTTTGACCATGTGAAACCTTACTATCCGCAAGGAATTATGATGGTTTTTGTGGAAAACTATGACGAACAGGTGCAATATGTCTCGCGCAATAAGTTGCAACTGAAAAATATTTGGTTTCGTCGGCGTCACTATCGCCCTCAGTTTGTCACAGGCAGATATCTGCGAACTTCTACCACGAAGTGGTGGCAAACTCTCGAGTTTTTGAGTGTGTTGGCTTGTCGCGCTTCTGGAGGTAAAATTGGCACAAAAGATGGCTGGATTGGCGTGTTTAAAAAGGTCAAAGTTAGTCAAGATTAAAGTAGGGTAAATGTTATTTAATTCTTACGTTTTTATTTTTGGCTTTCTGCCGATTGCGGTACTTGTCTATTTCGTGCTGGGCAAGTTCCGGTTAATTAAATTGGCGATTATCTGGATGGCGATCGCCTCTTTGTTTTTTTACGCCTACTGGAAAATTTCCTATCTTCCTTTGCTGCTTTTATCCATTGCCGGAAATTATTTATTAGGCAAACAGCTAGACAAGGCGAAGCCAAACAGCACCCAGGCGAAAGGGATACTGATTGCTGGCATTAGTTTTAATTTGGGACTGTTAGGCTATTACAAATATGCCGAATTTTTCATCACCTCGGTAAACCAGGTTTTTCAGAGTCAGTTTCCCAGTCCCGAGATTGTTTTACCCCTGGCCATTTCATTTTACACCTTCACCCAGATTGCTTACCTGGTAGATGCCTATCGGGGAGAGACGAAAGACTCGAACTACGATTTTCCCACTTATACCTTATTCGTTTCGTTTTTTCCGCAGTTAATTGCCGGCCCCATCCTGCGTCACGACGAACTGATTCCGCAGTTTCGCCAACTGAAAAATTTCATCTTTTCTTATCAGAATTTGGCGATGGGTGTCACGCTTTTTATCCTGGGACTCTCGAAGAAAGTGTTAATTGCGGATAATCTCTCCCCCTGGGTGGCCCAGGTATTCGCTCATACTGAGGCGGTGACGTTTCTCGAAGCTTGGGTGGGGGCATTGAGCTATACTTTACAGCTTTATTTTGATTTTTCGGGCTATTCTGATATGGCGATCGGTCTGGGGTGGATGATGAATATTAAACTGCCCATTAATTTTAATTCTCCCTATAAAGCCCTTTCGATAACCGATTTTTGGCGGCGGTGGCATATTACCCTCTCTGCGTTTCTGCGCGATTATTTGTACATTCCCTTGGGTGGCAACCGACGCGGCGAAATTCGCCGATATGCTAATCTTTTTATTACCATGTTATTAGGAGGACTCTGGCACGGTGCGGGCTGGACCTATGTGCTGTGGGGCGGCATGCATGGGGTATTGTTGACGATAAACCACGGATGGCGCAGGTTGGGCATTCCTTTACCCAAAATCTTCGGGTGGATGATGACCTTTCTCGCCGTCGTCGCGAGTTGGGTGTTGTTTCGCGCCACTAGCTTGTATGAGGGTCTAGAAATGTTGCAGGCAATGATGGGGATGAAAGGCATTATATTACCGAATATTTATGAAGGTGTCCTCGGTGGGTTAAAAGTTTTTGGCGTGCAGTTTCAGGAATGGGGAGGGTTTAGTTACCTACCGCCTTTGCGCGGACAACAAAGTTTTATTGTATTGGTCGGATTGTTATTAGGGGTGGTTTTTTTACCGAATACCCAGGAAATTATGCAAGGGTTCAAACCGCGCTGGTGGATGGCATTTGGGGTGAGTAGTCTGGCGGTTTTCTGTTTGCTGTCCCTCAATCGCGTGTCCGAGTTTCTTTACTTCCAGTTTTAATGATGAAGAATTACCGTCGATATAGTACCTTTTTGCTCGCCTTTTTCTGCGCTAAATCTTTGGCGCTTGGATTGTTTAATGTTGTTGTGGATCCCTATGAAGTCCTCGGCATGCCAAAAGTAGAAAACTTTAACCAGTTTAAACCCGTCCTGGCCACTCATGTGAGGTTATTTAAAGCAATGGCAATTACTCGCAGCCAATACGATTTTATTTTCTTAGGTTCCTCTAGAACTGAGTTAGGATTAGATCCCACTCATCCGGTTTTGGCAAATAGCGGGTCTGGATACAATCTAGCCCTTTCTGGCCCGAATATGTATGAGGTGCTGCGCTATTTCCAACATGCTCTCAACAATCAGCCTCAAATCACTCAAGTGGTGCTGGGTATTGATTTTTTTATGTTTAACCAGGTGCGAAAAAACAGACCCGATTTTAGTGATGCCAGGTTAGAGCGCCAAAGCTTAACCTTAGAAGAAACCTTGGGAGTTGGCTTTTCTTTGGATGCTTTAGACTCTAGCTATCAAACCATTTCAAGTAATTTAAAATCTCCAAATAAGCCTGATTCTTACCATTCAAATGGCCGACGTAATTTACAATACCAGATTAATCACTTCCTTCCCCAATCCCGGTTAAAAAGTTTTCGTTTCAGTCTGCAAGAATATTTAAAAGACAGGGAGCTTTATGGAGAATATTACTTGTCAATGGAGTATTTAAAAGACTTAAATAAATTGGTGGAAATATGCCAAGAAAAGAATATAGATTTAAAAATTTTTATCTCTCCTTCACATGCGACTCAATGGGAAGCCATTCGCGAAGCTGGATTGTGGCCTCTGTTTGAGCAATGGAAGGGCGAAGTCGTCCAAATAACACCTGTATGGGATTTTTCTGGCTATAATAGCATCACAACAGAACCCATCTCCAACCCGATGAAATATTACGTTGATAGCTCTCACTATCGCCCGCAAGTCGGTCATCTGGTACTCAATCGCATGTTTCAATTTCAGGAAGAAAATGTCCCGAGCGATTTTGGCATATTTCTAACCCGAGATACACTAGAAGATTCCCTGGAAAGGATTCGGACAAATCGGGAGTTATGGGTGAGTAAAACTAATGACTATAGAACCCTGAATTTAGATGAAGTTTGGGGAATATATTCTCAAAAATAATGGGTTATACTACGATTTGGGTAAAAATTAGTTGGAATAAATTAATGCCAATCGAAATTAATTACATGCATGCTGAAAAAAACGAAATCAATGGATATGTATCGTCGATATGCTGGTTTTGTACTGGCTTTTGTATTCTGCCAGTCATTAGGAGTTGTTTTATTTAATATTTTGGTAGATCCCTATGGGGTAATGAATGCGCCGAGAGTGGCAGGATTTAACCATATTAAAGCCGAAATTAACCAACAGGTTCGACGATTCAAGGCGCTTGAAGTTATCCGCATCCAACCCCAGACGGTTTTGCTGGGTTCTTCTAGAACTGAGTTTGGTTTAGACCCCGATCGCCTCGCGTTGCAAGGTAATCCCCCAGCTTACAATCTGGGACTTCCGGCGGCAAATATGTATGAAGTCCGCCGCTATTTGGAACATGCGATCGCCAATCAGTCCAATTTAAAAACGGCGGCGATCGGACTGGATTTATTGATGTTTAACCAGTTTACGGAAAATACGCCGGATTTTCTAGAAGCTAGACTCGAAACTAATCATTTAGTCTGGCAAGATATTCTCGATTCTACTTTTTCTATCGATGCTTTAATTGCTAGCGCAAAAACCATTAAAAGAAGTTTGAGTTATCCAAACGAAACGGTGGGGTTTTATTATAAAGATGGCCAAAAAAATGCTCAGTTCTACCGCAAGGCTATCTATGGCGAACAAAGCACTAAAGCTATTATCGCCCAAGGATTGAAATATGGGGTTTTTCAACCCGTAGACCGAGACCGCATCTATCAAGTTTCCCTGCGATATCTTCAAGAATTGCAAACTGTGGTGAAACTGTGCGAAGAACATGAAATAGACTGTAGATTCTTTATTTCTCCCTCTCATGCGATTCAATGGGAGGCCATTCGCGCGGTGGAGGGTTGGAATGCTTTTGAAAGGTGGAAGCGAGAAGTGGTAAAAATTTTACCCGTTTGGGATTTTTCGGGGTACAATAGCATCACTACCGAACCCTTGAACGGGAATCTGAAAAATTATTGGGATAATTCCCATTATAAACAAAAAGTAGGGGATATGGTACTCAGTCGGATTTTTGGCGATGAGTCAGAAAAAGTCCCCGATGATTTTGGGGTACTCATCACCCCGGAAAATATCGAATCCCATCTGGCAAAAATACGGCGCGATCGCGAAGCTTGGGCAAAAGAAAATCCAGAGACGGTTAAATTTGTGGAGAACTTAAAACCTTCAGCAAAGGATTGAGCTATCAGGGGGCATTTCTTTCACTAAATGCTTGAGGAGAATCTGAGGTTAAATTCAACCAAGCGTTCGCAAAACGAGTTCCGAGGTCAATAATTCCCGCAGAATCAAAGTGCAGTAAGTCATTGTGGAGGGACAGATTTTGGGTTTCCACCGCTACGGTATTTGGGATGCTTTGCTGCACATTCCACTGGGCAGATCGCACCGTATCCCCACAACAATTTACGCTACCATTGGGTTTTTCATGCTCGTTGCCAAAATGAACCATGCCGTAGATAAATGGCAGATTTGGCCGATCGTAGTCTTCGCGAAGGGTTTGGATGAAGTGGGTTAAGTTCGCTTCATAGTCTTTCGCCCAGGTTTCTACACTAGCATCCGACTCGCCTTGCATCCAGAAGAACCCGGCAATTTCTACAATGTAGCCGCGCGCCTTCAGGTCGGCGATCGCCTTCGAGACCCGCTCTTTCATGCGAGGGTAAAGGGTATTTTTTGGATTGCCCCCTGCATCCTCTCTCGGATCCCATTGCGTGGCCAGGCTCGTGCCGTTTCGAGAATATTTTACCATAGCCACTCGTTCGTTCAAAGCCTTGGCGAGGGTTAACCCGAGAGAAATTTCCGGCCCAAACCCGACTTTATTTTTCACTTTATGACTGTGTTCGGGATGGTAATCTTCAAACGGCGGAACGGGAATGGAGAGGTCGGCACTCAGCACCGGTTCCGTTGGCGCTTTCAGCGGCTCCCACTCTTGGTTTTGATTGTACCACAACACCGGAGGCTGAGATTTTTGCAGGCGATCGGGCAACTGGCTGAGGTTGGACTGATATCCCACCATATTGGATTGCCCTGCTAAGATAAACAGCCTAATAAACAAAGCTTCCGAAGCCGTCATAGAAAAGAGTAAAACCCCTGAAATCAATCCGACTACTGCATTTTGCTTGAAATTCATAAAAAGGGGACGGAGGTCAATCATCGAGGGGAACTTTTCCCGGTCAATTCCCCCTCTTCATCTTTTCTATTATACCCGATTGTGCCTTTAAGTTTGCTTCAAATTTTCCGAAATTGCTTTAACTTTCTTAATCCATCCTCGCACCTGTTGCGGCGGCAAAAAAAGACCCGCGATAATTTTGAAAAATACGATAGACATCAGTCGGTTTTGTCGCCGCAACACAGCCGGCTCGTTAATCGCCACATTCCAAAAGCATCGAGCAGCCGTGAGGTTTTCTTGGCGAGAGGGATTGCCTTCTAGCGCCCGAAAGGTCAGGTATTGATAGAAGTTAGCGATGCTGGGCTTTTTGAGGGGCTGTAACGACTCAGGAGCCTCAGCAAAAGCCCGTTGCAGCACTTTCAATCCCTGGGCTTCCATTTTAGCAATATTGGCCGAATTTGAATCCGCTGACATCCGGTATAAAATTTGGGGTCGAGGTACGGCAACAAACCGATATCGGGCTGCCAATCGCAACCACATATCCCAATCTTCAGCCGGTGGCAGGGATTCGTCAAAGCCTCCAACCTCGGTTAAAGCCCCCCGCTGAATTAAAGGATTGGAGCCGTTTTCAATAAAATTTTTGAATAATAGCTTGGCATACACATCTCCATTCATCGTGATGTGACTCCCGGGACAGAGAAATTGATTGTGTTCGTCGATATAATCAGTCCAGCTATAAGCGACGGCGGCTTGGGGATTGTCTTGCAAGGCTTTGAATTGTGCTTCTAGCTTGTCGGCGGTCCAGAGGTCATCGGCATCGAGAAATGAAATATACTCCCCTTTTGCCTGGGCGATTCCTCGATTCCGACTTGCCGCTACTCCAGCATTCGGATATGAAAAAACTTGAATTCTGGGGTCTTTAAGGGTGGACAAAATGCTTAATGTAGAATCAGTCGAACCATCGTTGATTATGATGAGTTGTACGTCTGTAAAGCTTTGGCTAAACACTGAATTTACCGTTTGTTTGATGGTTTTTTCGCCATTAAAAACCGGGATAATGACCGAAATCAGTGGCATAATAAAATAGGAACTATTTTGAAAAGGGGGTGAAAATTATAGGGGGGATGGATTGTACCGCAAGTAGCCCAGTAAGGTAATGGGATCGAGATATTTTTGGAACTTGACAAGCAGTGTTTTTGCCAGGGAAGGAGGTAGTAGAGAGATGATGCCCACTCGCAATACTATTTTAGCGATCGCTTTTTTTTGCAGCAGGGAGGGGTCATTTTTGATGGCTTGTCCGAGAAATCGAAGTGCCGCGATCGCATTACCGACTTCTGGATTTCCTTGAAGTGCTTTAAAGGTCAGATATTTGTAAAGATTTCCCAGACTATGGGGCTTGAGGTGCTGTAAAGATTCAGGGGCTTGACCATAGGCGCGATCGAGCAGTTGCAAACAGCCCGATTCCAGCTTAAAAACATTCGCGGACACCGAACGAGGGGAGATGCGATACAATACTTGCGATCGCTCTACGGTGACAAACTGATAGCGTGCCGCTAATCGCAAATAAAAATCCCAATCCTGTCCGGCGCAAAGTGACTCATCAAACCCACCTACTTCCAACACGGCTTGTCGTCGAATCAAAGGATTAGAACCATTTTCCAAAATATCCGCCATTAACAGTTTTTCATACAGGTTTCCATTGGCCGTCAAATGACCGCCACGACGCAAAAATTGGTTTGATTCATCAATACAATCACACCAGCTATAGGCGACATCTGCTTGAGGATTAGCTTCTAATGCTTTTAATTGCGCTTCTAACTTATCCTCAGTCCACAAGTCATCTGCATCTAAAAACGCAATAAATTCTCCCACCGAATGAGAAACCCCGCGATTTCGACTCGCTGAACCCCCCGCATTGGGGTAAGAAAACACCTGAACCCGGGGGTCTTCAATCTGGGACACAATTTCTAACGTTGAATCTTCCGACCCGTCATTAATGACAATGACTTCAAAATCGGAAACCGTTTGCTTTAAAACCGAATCGATGGTTTCTGCAATTGTTTTTTCTGCATTATAAGCGGGAATAATAACTGAAATCATCGGCATGGCTTAAACTGTTTGTTAATTCAAGGAGTAGCGATCGACCTTTTCCCTGGCAATGACTCCACTGATTTTATTATTTCTTTTAATTTCCTAAAATCATTTCGATAAATTAATCGGCTTGCCGTTAGTTTATCATCGCATTTGCATCGTTCTTTTAATATAAAAAAAAGGACTCATTAAACTCCCCCAATAAAATGCCATCTCAAACGCCGGAATCAGTTCGGTTTCTACGCGACCTCGGTAGTGGAGCCAATGGCGCATCACTCGCCGCAGGTTTCCCAGCAAAGTCCTCAACCAAATCAAGGGCTTTTGCCAAGTTTTAGCATTAATCATGCGAAGCTGACAAGTGGCTAAGCCAATCCCCCGGGCGAGAGGCAGTAAATACTCTCTTTCCAGCCGGCTGCGGGGGATCCGATGCTCGATATGCATGGCGGGATTGTACCAAATTTCCCATCCCGCTTTGTGCATGTAAAGCAGAACCTCATAATCTTCGCCGGCTACCGCCGCTTTTCCCACTCGACCCTGCAACGCGAGGCGACTGGGAACGCTCTGTACCCAAGCTTGCTTGCGAACCACTAACCCAGCACCGGGAGGAAGTCGTAAATTTTCGGGTTCAAACTGAAAGGGAGTCGGACCATGTTCGCGAATGGCTAAAAAGGCTTCGATTTGTTTAAAATTCTCTGGCGGTGCCGCTTCAAAACTGGCGTGAATTTGGCCGCTGATGGCACCCGCTTTGGGATAGTCCTTCACAAACGAGCAAGCCGCTGCCACCCAGTCTGATGCAGCTAAGTTATCATCGTCGAGGAAGCCAATCCAACTGCCCTGGGCTTCTGCAATGGCGCGTTGGCGAGCAAATGCCAAACCCTGCTGCGCTTCAAAACAATACCGCAGGGGATAAGGGTGAGGCCAGTTGTCTTGTAACAGTTGCACAACTTTGGCCGTGTCGTCCGTGCTGTTGTTGTCAATCACCAAGACTTCCCAGGCAATCTCTTCCGTGCCCCTTTGCTGTTGTAGTTTTTCCAAAACTTGGGGTAAGCGGCTCGCCCCATTATAGGTTGGAATCGCCACGGTAAAATCTAACATATTTATCAATTTCAGATAATTTGCTTCGGATTACATGATAGGAGATTACCAATTCCTTGCCCAGAAAAATATTCCCAGGCGCTTTTCCTCATTTCCCTAAGCAAGCTTGTCAATTATTTGGCCGATTTTGGGCAGGTGGAGCCTCGGGTTTGATTGCCCGTGGAGCCTGGGAACGAGTCACAGGAGTTAGAGGAGTCAGACGAGCCAAACAAGTTATTCTTGGATTTTATAATTCCGGATAGCATTGCAAGCCGAAAGGCCGAGCAAATTCGAGAACGCGATCGATTTGCTTGGGTTCGAGCTGATTTTTCCACTTCTGTGGCTCTTGTGAAGTTATCCTTTGCGGTACGTAAGGTTGAGTGCTGTGTTTGGTTGTAGATTGCTGTAATCGCCGTTCGGTTTGGCTCGTCCAAGGCAAATCTAAGCGTTTGAATAAGTTTTGATATTCTCCTAACGGATCCTGACACAAGCTTTCATGCTTGACCCAGATCCAATCGGAATGTTTCTGCTGTTGTTGAAGCATCACATAATAGGTTGCCCCCCAAAAAACACCGATTTTTTCCCAAAATCCTTCTGCTTTGTTTAACTGTTCTTCAAAGGGGTATAAATAGTCATTCATCAGCTTTGGTTGCTCTATCACCTTCTCGAGGGACTTTCCAAATTGGCCATAAAGCCGAAACCAACTATAAGCAAAAGCACAGGGGTGCCGCATCACTAGGATGGCAACGGGATTGAAGTGTTGGTCAATCCAATCCAAAGCCAAATAAGAATGAACGTCTTTCACCATCACCCGCCCGGGCCACCAAGGCAGTATTTTGTAAACAGGAGAGCGCTTGTAGGTAACGCAATCTCGAGGACTGTGTCCGGAAAAGGCTTGCCGGCACAACCGATAAAATGCGGGATTTTTATCGTCTGCACGCATATATTGGAGAGCGTGGGGCACGGCTTCTGGAACGTTGATGGCGTTAAACGGTTCGTGTAAATGCTTTATTCCGGGGGTCGTGTTCAAGATAGAAGCCAGCCACGTCGTTCCAGTCCTGGGCAAACCGACGATGTAAATAGGAGGCTTGGATGCTGTGGTGATGCCCGTTAATAACCCAACCATTCTTTTGTCTTTCCAAGAGGGGTGAAATTACTCGATAAAATATTGGGGAATTTGGACGATTAAATCGCTGATTTTACCGCTGTTTTGAATTAAAATTTACAGAGGTCTGTATTTTCACAAATGACTCTCGATTGCAGGGTGGGTTTGACTTTCCCGTTCTTGACTTAACTGGTTTTGATTCAAATACCCATTTTGCCACAAATAAAAAAAACTGGTGAAGCTGGCCACCAACAATTCCAGTTCGCAAGCCGCCACCAAGTCGGTCTGTACCTCCCTGCGGTATTTTAGCCAATGCCGAATGATTTTGTGCAGATCGCTGACCATAAACGCCACCACCGCCAGGGGTCTGAATCGGGGTTGAATTCTCACCATGCGAGTCACGTGACGACTCCACCCAATCCCTCGGAAAAACGGAATTAAATACTCCCTTTGCAAACGCTGCCGGGGTATTTTATGTTTAATCTGCATCCGTGGGTTGTACCAAATTTCCCAGCCGGCCTGTTGAATGTAAGCCAGCACCTCTAAATCTTCTCCTGTTACCATACTTCCCGGCACCCTGCCATTGAGGATACAGCGGCGGGGAACGCTTTCGCGCCAGGCGCGCGATCGCACCACTAACCCTGCCGAGGGCGGCAAAACTCTGTGCCTTGGTTCGTAGGGCAAGGGGGCGTCGCCGCGCTGGGTAATGGCTAAATAGGGTAAAATCCGCTCAAAATTCGGGGGCAGTGGTGCTTCAAACTCCCCTTGGATTTGACTGCCGTAGGCACCCACCTGGGGATGAGCCATGCCGAAGTTGTATGCTGCTGCCACCCAGTCTGGTGCCGGGATATTGTCATCATCGAGAAACCCGATTAACGGACTTTGGGCTTCCTGCACTGCCCGTTTGCGAGCGAAACCTGCTCCCTGTTGCTCTTCAAAGCAATACTTCAGCGCCGGGGCATTGGGCCACTTTTCTTGAAGCGATCGAACCACTTGTGCGGTGCGATCGCTGCTGTTATTGTCAACCACCAGGATTTCCCAGGAAAAATGAGCGGCATTCACCTGAGATTCGAGCGCCTCTAAAACCTCAGGGACGCGCTTTTCTCCATTGTAAGTACAAATGGCTACGGTTAAATCCACCATAAAACAATGCTCCCCGATCGCGAAATCACTGCATATTTAAGACCCTCGACCCGGACTAAATTTCCTCGCTTTTCACTTCGATCGCGGGCGTTTCTGCGGTCCTAGGTGATGGTTGCACCTCGGAGTGCTGCAAGGGTTTAGCAGAAGGAGCCTCTCCCGTGGTTGAAGAGGAATTCCCTACCGGGTTTACCGGCGCGGAAGGCGGTTGGTTGTCAAACCTCAATCCTTCCTTGGATCGATGGATATAAATCGTATCTCCAGCTACAAACTTGCCCTCTAACAACAGAGTTGCAATGGGATTTTCCAGCTCGCGCTGGATAGCCCGCTTGAGGGGTCTGGCCCCATACACCGGATCGTACCCCACTTCGGTCAAATAATTGCGCGCCCCCTCCATCAATTTGAGAGAAATTTTCTGTTCGGCGAGACGCTCACAGAGGCGCTCGATTTGAATCCCCACAATTTCGCCCAATTCCGCGCGAGTCAGGGCGTGGAACAGAATAATCTCATCCACACGATTGAGAAACTCAGGACGGAAATGATTTCTGAGGGCATTCATCACCCGTTTGTGCATTTCTTCATATCGGGAATCATCCCCAGCCACATCGAGGATGTGGTCGCTACCGATATTGCTCGTCATCACGATCGCGGTATTTCTAAAATCCACCACCCGACCTTGAGAATCGGTTATCCGCCCATCATCGAGCACTTGCAGCAAAATATTAAACACATCCGGGTGCGCCTTTTCCACTTCATCGAATAACACCACAGAATAAGGATTGCGCCGCACCACCTCCGAGAGCTGACCGCCTTCATCGTAGCCCACATATCCGGGGGGAGCACCGACCAGCCGGGACACGGAGTGCTTCTCCATATATTCCGACATATCCAAACGGACAATCGAATCTTCCGTGTCGAACAGCACCTCAGCCAAAGCGCGGGCGAGTTCGGTTTTCCCGACTCCAGTCGGCCCCATAAACAGGAACGAACCCATCGGGCGGCTGGGGTCTTTCATGCCGGCGCGGGCGCGACGAATTGCGGCGGAGACGGCGCTAACCGCTTCTTCCTGCCCGATGACCCGCTTGTGCAGATAAGATTCCATTTTCAGGAGTTTTTGCCGTTCCGATTCCAGGAGTCGGTTGAGAGGAATCCCGGTCCATTTGGCGACGATTTCGGCGATGTCGGCGTCGGTGACTTGCTCGCGCAGGAGAGTAGAACCGCTAGCTTGCAGTTTCAGCAGTTCGGCTTCTTTCGCTTCGCGATCGCGCTGCAGGACTTCCAGTTTCCCATACTTCAACTGAGCGGCTCGATTCAAATCATAATTGCGCTCTGCCTTTTCAATTTCCACGCGCAACCCATCTTCCTGCTCTTTAAGCGCATTAATCGACTTTAACAGCTCTTTTTCCATCTCCCACTGCTTGCTGAGCTGCTGCTGCTTCGCCGTCAGGGTGGCGATTTCTTCATTAATCCGCTCTAAGCGCTCTTGGGAGGCACCATAAGCACTGCTTCTAGCCGCCACAACCCCGGATTTTTCACCTTCCAGGGAGAGTTTTTCCATTTCCAACTGCATGACGCGCCGATCGCAGGCTTCTAATTCCGTCGGTTTGGAGGTTATCTCCATTTTCAACTTAGCGGCGGCTTCATCTACCAGGTCGATCGCCTTATCGGGCAAGAAGCGATCGCTGATATACCGATTGGACAAACTTGCCGCCGCCACCAATGCCGCATCGAGAATTTTCACCCCGTGATGGACTTCGTAGCGCTCTTTGAGTCCGCGCAGAATCGAAATCGTATCCTCTACCGTAGGTTGCGAGACGATCACCTGTTGGAATCGCCGTTCCAACGCTGCATCTTTTTCGATGTATTTGCGATACTCGTCGATGGTACTCGCCCCGATGCAACGCAATTCGCCTCGGGCTAACATGGGTTTGAGCAGGTTGCCGGCATCCATCGTTCCCTGGCCGGCCCCGGTTCCCACCACAGTATGCAGTTCGTCGATAAACAGGACGATTTGGCCGGCGGATTGGGTGACTTCGCGCAAAACGGCACGCAGGCGGGCTTCAAATTCGCCTCGGAATTTTGCTCCGGCGATTAAGCTGCCCATGTCCAGGGAAATCAGTTGGCGATTTTTCAGGGATTCGGGAACATCGCCGTTGACGATGCGTTGGGCGAGGGCTTCGGCGATCGCGGTTTTGCCCACGCCAGGTTCGCCAATTAACACTGGATTGTTTTTGGTGCGCCGCGAGAGGACTTGGATCACGCGACGAATTTCTTCATCGCGTCCGATTACTGGGTCGAGTTTGCCTTGTTTGGCTTGTTCGGTTAAATCGCGCCCGTATTTTTCCAGGGCTTCGTATTCGGTTTCGGGGCTTTGGTCTTTGACTTTGGCCGATCCGCGCACTTCTTTGACGGCGGCTTCGATTTGTTGGAATTCGAAGGGGCTGCGCGGATCTTTGGTGGCGGCTTTCAGGGCGCGACGACCGACGCGATCGTCTTCGCCGAGGGCGAGAATGAGATGTTCGACGGAGATGTAGTTGTCGTCGAAGCTTTGCCTTGCGGCTTCGGCTTTGTCTAATAGCAGGTCGAGTCCGCGCCCGAGGTACAGTTGGCTGGTGTTGGCCACTTTGGCTTGACGTCCGGCAAAGCCTGAGAGTTGTTGCAGGAGTTTCTCGGGCAGGATGCCGGCGCGGGTCAGGATGCGGTGGCCGAGTCCTTCGGGTTGTTCGAGTAGGGCGATCGCTAAATGTTCGACTTCGAGTTGCTGATGTTGGTAGCGTCGGGCAACATCTTGGGATTTGACGATGGCTTCCCAAGTTTTATCGGTAAACTTGCTGGCGTCCGTAGGCTGCATCTTTTACGCTTTCCGTGCCTCCAATGTTGGTGCTGATCGCAGAGTTTAGTCTATCTCCTAAATCTATTTTAAATCGTCACTTGAAAGACAGACCGACTAATGGATATCCCGCATCCCTGTGGCCAGGGTCTTTGTATGAGGTTTACCTCAGTTCTGGGGTTCTCGTGGGTGTGGGAAGCAGGGGGTCGCGGGGCTTTGAAGCGATCGCCAATTTATGCAATTTAAAGGCAAAGCCTCAATTTTGCCGTTCCCAGGGGGAACCTGGGAACGAGGGGAAGGGTTATTTGCTGGCCCCCACGGCTTCGGCTTTCTCCTGGGCTGAACCTTGGGTGCCGAGTTGAATCAGTTCGATTTTATAACCGTCGGGGTCTTTGACAAAGGCAATCACGGTGGATCCGTGTTTCATCGGACCGGGTTCGCGGGTGACAATCCCGCCTTTGGCTTTGATTTGCTCGCAGGTGCCGTAAATGTCATCTACGCCTAGGGCAATATGACCGAATCCATCGCCGAGGTCGTAGCTATCCGTTCCCCAGTTGTAGGTTAGTTCGATAACTGTATGGTCGGATTCGTCGCCATAACCCACGAAGGCGAGGGTAAATTCACCCCCCGGATAATCTTTCTGGCGCAGTAATTTCATGCCGAGGACGTTGCAGTAAAAGTCGAGGGATTTTTCTAGGTTGCCGACTCGCAACATCGTGTGTAGCATTCGCATGGGCTTTCTCCAAGTTTCCTGACTTTTCCTTATTCTATCGGGGGTTTGATTTTGAGGCAGATCTGACCGGGTATTCTGGCATTAAGATACATCTAATTTGCATGATTTTTGATTTATTTTTCTGAGGCATGTTTCAGAAAAACCCAGAGGGGCAGAACTCAGAGGCAGGCGATCGCGAAATCTTAACTTTTTCTAAAAAGCAATTTAAAGATATAGGGATTGAACGATAGTCCTGGGGTGGCGATCGCAGTGGGGGGCGATCGAAGCGTCACGGGGATCGATAAACATTCTTAAATCTAATGCCCGATCCGGGAGTGGCGCTGTATCTTAAACCTGGAAGACCTTTCTCGGGTGTGGCTGACAAGGCTGGGAGAATCCAGCGTCAATGTCTGGCCGATTTCCATCTGAAGTGTCTGAAGTTCAGGGAAAACAAAATGACCAACGAAATCGATACCGCAATTGAAATGATTAAAGCCCGCGAAATTCTCGACTCTCGCGGACGCCCCACCATCGAAGCGGAAGTTTATCTGTTAAATGGGGCGATGGGACTGGCGCAGGTGCCCAGTGGTGCCTCCACCGGGACGTTTGAAGCCCACGAATTGCGCGATGGGGATAAGAACCGCTACAGCGGCAAAGGAGTCTTGAAGGCGGTTGAGAATGTAGAAAACAAAATTGCGCCGAATCTATACGAACTCGACGCGATTAACCAAGTGCAGATCGACCGTCAGATGATCGAGTTGGACGGTTCGGGGAACAAGTCCAATTTAGGGGCAAATGCGATTTTAGGCGTGTCTTTGGCGACAGCGAAGGCGGCGGCGAATGCCCTGGAAATTTCCCTTTATCGCTATTTGGGCGGACCGTTGGCCAATTTGCTGCCGGTGCCGTTTATGAATGTGATTAATGGCGGTGCCCATGCGGCGAATAATGTGGACTTTCAGGAGTTTATGATCGTACCGTTGGGGGCCTCTTCGTTTAAAGAGGCCCTGCGCTGGGGGGCGGAAGTCTTTGCCTCTCTGAGCAAGGTACTCGCCGATAAAGGGTTGCTGAGTGGGGTTGGCGATGAGGGGGGTTATGCCCCGAATTTGAAGTCGAATCAGGAGGCGTTGGATATTCTGATTTCGGCGATCGAGAAGGCGGGTTACAAACCTGGAGAACAGGTGGCCCTGGCGATGGATGTGGCGGCGAGTGAGTTTTACAAAGATGGCAAGTATTTGTATGAAGGGGGCACTCACGAACCGTCGGAGTTAATCGATTATTTGGGGAATTTGGTCAGTCAATACCCGATCGTGTCGATTGAGGATGGTTTGCATGAGGAAGATTGGCAAAATTGGCAGTTGCTGACGCAGAAGTTAGGCGATCGCGTGCAGTTGGTGGGGGATGACTTGTTCGTGACCAATCCGACTCGTTTGGAAAAGGGAATCGAGATGAGTGCGGGGAATGCCATTTTGATTAAACTCAATCAAATTGGCTCTCTGACGGAAACCTTGGAAACCATTGATATGGCGACGCGCAATGGGTTCTGTTCGATGATTTCCCACCGGTCTGGGGAAACGGAGGATACCACGATCGCGGATTTGGCGGTGGCGACTCGGGCGGGTCAAATTAAAACCGGTTCTCTGTGTCGCAGCGAACGGGTGGCGAAGTACAATCGCTTGTTGCGGATTGAGGATGAGTTGGGCGATCGCGCGGTGTATGCCGGTGCGGTGGGTTTAGGTCCGAAGTGCTGCTCTAAGTAATTCGATAATTCAGCGATTGAAAAACCCGCACCCGCAAGGGGTGGAGGGAGATGAGTACAGCCCGCCCAGGCGGGCTGTTTTTTTGGATGGAGGGGAGTTTAAGGATAAAAGCCGAGTTCGGGCAATCCGAGGGTTTCTTCCCAATCCATCATCAAATTGAGACATTGCATGGCTTGGCCGGCTTGTCCTTTGAGCAGGTTATCGATCGCGGAGACGACGATGGCGCGATCGGTGCGCTGGTCGATTTCGACGCCGAGGTAGCACATATTACTGCCCATCGCCCATTTGGTTTGCGGATAAACCCCTGCCGGCAGGACTTTCACCCAGGGACAATTGCGATAAAAGGCGGTGTAAATGGTTACTAAATCTTCGCGGACTAAGCCGGGATCGCGCAAGGTGGCATACACGGTGGATAAGATACCGCGCACCATTGGCATCAGGTGGGGGGTGAATTGCACCAGAATTTCATGTCCGGCTAATTCGCTACAGATGGCTTCGATTTCTGGGGTATGGCGGTGTCCCGCTACGCCGTAGGCGGCGACGGAGTTATCCGCTTCGGCGAGGAGGAGGTTGGTTTTGGCTTTGCGTCCCGCCCCGGAAATGCCGGATTTGGCGTCGATGATGGCGCTGTTGGGGACGACCATACCTTGTTTGAGTAGGGGGGCAAGAGCGAGTAAGCTGGCGGTGGGATAGCAACCGGGACAGCCGACGAGTTGCGCTTCTTTGATGCGATCGCGGTACAGTTCGGGCAAGCCATACACTGCAGTGGCGGCGATCGCGCTGTCTTGCCGGTCTCCCCCATACCAGGTTTGATAGGTTTGCAAGTTGGCAAACCGATAGTCTGCGGAGAGATCGAGGACTTTGCATCCTTTTTCCAGCAATTGGGGAGCCATCTGGTGGGCTAGCCCGTTGGGTAAAGATAAAAATACCACTTGACAGCGATCGGCGATCGTGTCGAGTTCCACGGGTTCGATGGTTAAGTCGGTGGCTTGTCCTAAATGCGGATAAAGGTCGGAAAAGGGTTTCCCCGCACTGCTTTCCCCGCCTAAATAAACTAGCTCTAATTTTGGATGATCTCTAATCAGGCGCACAAGCTGCACTCCACCATAGCCTGACGCCCCAACAATACCCACCCGCAGGGTGTCTTCACCCATAATTTTTCTCCTATGAGTTAACTTCAATCGAGTTGTTGCTGCATTTTAGTACCAAATGGGAAAGTTCGTGGTAGAAATCCCTACAGGTTAGACCGGGTAAGGAAGAGAACCCCCGATCCTGGGGGAGTGTCCCCGACGGTGAGGGGGGGATGACTCTCATGGTGGGTAGAGTGGCAGGGGTCAGAGGCTCTATGCTGGTGGTGTGGCAGAAAATCTAGGGTTGAAACAATTTGGCGATCGCCCTAAATATTGAGTCGCTGTCTGTCACAGTGACGCAAAAAAAAGCTGAATTGTGGCGGCGGTTAGGCGTGGGGCGGGCGGAGGCTGAGATGTCCGTCTTCCATGTGCAAGATGCGATCGGCGTAGTGTTCGATGCGGCGATCGTGACTGACGATCGCCACCGCTTTCTTCCGTTCTTTTGCCACGGTTGCTAACAACTCAATCACTGCTTGTCCGCTATGATAATCCAAACTCCCCGTCGGTTCGTCGGCAAGCAATAAAGGCGGATCGTTGGCTAAGGCGCGGGCAATGGCAACTCGCTGTTTTTCGCCGCCGCTTAATGCTTTGGGAAAAAAATGAGCGCGGCGATCGATATTCAATTCCTCTAGCAACAGTTGAGCGCGGCGGCGCACTCCAGCACCCGATCGCCCCGCTAAATTAAAAATGATTTCCACATTTTCTACCACGGTCAAAAACTCCAGCAACCGAAAGGTCTGAAAAATAAACCCCACATTTTTTAACCGGAATTCGCTCAATTTATCTTGACTCAACCGCGTCACTTCTTGCTGCAAAATTCTCAAAGACCCGGATGAGGGTTTCGTCATGCAGCCCAATAACGAAAGCAAGCTGGTTTTACCGCTGCCATTCGGCCCGCTGATAATCACCAATTCTCCGGCTTTTATCTCTAAGCTAACATCCACCACCGCCTGCACCGGATTGGGGGTTTTTTCGCCATAGATTTTATCCAAATTTTGGGCGTGCAACACCCGATATTGTGGCGTATTCATGCGCGAAACACTTCTCCTGGATAAATATTTCTTAAGGTGCGAAGGGATGCCCAAGCCCCCAGGATACCGATCGCCAAAGAACCGATAAACACTACCGTAGCATCTTGCCACACAAATACCATCAGAAGGGCGGGAATTATGGTACTGAGAATTGGGGATAACATCAAGTCTACAGTTAGCCCTAAAGTAAATCCCGCAACCGAGGCAATAATCGACTGTTTTAAGACCAGTTTCACTAAAAAATTCTGGTTAGCCCCCACCGCTTTTAACATCGCATAGTCTTCTCTTTTTTCTAACACAGCAGTGTACATCATTAACACGATAACCGTTGCGCCGGTGATGCTGCCAAAAATTACAATTGTCCAGAGAATGGGCAACACGCCGATTTCCATTTCGGCAACGTTGTTTTGCGCCAATTCTGCGGAAGGGGTAAACAACAAGTCGGGGAAAGTGTCTCGCAAGTCTTCGAGAACCGACTGGTAATTTTCTGGCTCTAACTGCAAGAGGAAAAAGCTTCTCACCTCGGACAAGCCGAGTAATTCGCTGACATCATTGAGGGTAGCAAACGCAAACTGACCGACAATTAAATTGGTGCCTTCGCTGATGCCCGCTACGCGAAAAGAGCGTCCTTGAATCTGTAACGATTCGCCAAGTTCTAAGTTGTGGGTAGCGGCGAAGGCGTTATCTAAAATAATTTCACCGGTGCGGAGGTTAGCCGTGCCCGATATAATTTTGGGTGCGCCGATTTGGGTTTGAATGTCGAAGCCAAAAATAAAGAGGGTGACGGTTTCCGAGTCGAATTCGGCGGGGGCAATGGTTCGCAAAATGCCGTTAACGCTTTGGACGCCGGGAACTTGACGGAGGCGATCGCCGATAGGAACGGGTACAAATGAAGAGGTTTTAATCAAATTAGTGGAGTTGCGCTGACTGACCCAAACTTGGGCGGGAATTTGAAGTACGTAGGTTTTCGCGCCGGATTTTACCCCTTCATAAACGGCGAGCAAAAAAAGCATCAGCATGACGGTAAAGCCAATCCCGATCGCGGTAATGGCAAACCGTCCTTTTGCTTCTACTATCATCCGCCAAGCCACTGGAACCATCAAGTTTACCCCGGTTTTTTTTTAGCAGTTAATTATAACATAAAGTTTGCTAATTTTTACAGTAATTTTCTAGCAAACCGAGAAAGGAATGGGGGTAGAAAGAGGAGAAAAGGAGAAGGGAAATCGCCGGCGGGGTGGGTGAGGGGGGAGTCGGTATTACCGGGAACCGAGGGAAAAAGAGAGCAGATTGAGAAATTTTGCGGATTGACTTTTCAGGGAAATTATGCTGGAGCAAGCAGAAAGGCGGGGCGCGGCGGTGAGAAGAGAGGGAGTTGCGGCCAATCCCTGTATGGAGACAGTAAAAAGGCTAAAATTAAAAACAGATATCCTTAACAAACATTATCGTTTACGCGAAAGAACTTCTCTGTGGAATTGCCAGAAAACGCCGGACAACAACCGTTTAAGTTTGATTCTATTGAAGCTGCCTTGGCAGAGATCGAGGCGGGACACCCGATTATTGTGGTGGATGATGAGAACCGCGAAAACGAAGGCGACCTGATTTGCGCGGCTCAGTTTGTGACGCCGGAGATTATCAATTTTATGGCGGTCAATGGCCGAGGATTGATTTGTCTGGCGATGAAGGGCGATCGCCTGGACGAACTCGAGCTGCCTTTGATGGTGATCGACAATACCGAAACCAATCAGACTGCCTTCACCGTCAGCATTGATGCTGCACCCCACCACGGCGTCACCACCGGAATTTCTGCCGAGGACCGATCGCGCACGATTCAGGTTGCCATTCATCCGGAAAGCAAACCCAAGGATCTGCGTCGTCCCGGCCATATTTTTCCGATTCGGGCGAAGGAAGGAGGGGTCCTCAAACGCGCCGGACATACGGAAGCTGCTGTGGATCTCAGCCGCATGGCCGGATTATATCCGGCGGGGGTGATTTGCGAAATCCAAAACCCCGATGGTTCGATGGCGCGCTTGCCGGAATTAATCGAATACGCTAAAAAATACAATCTGAAAATTATCAGCATTGCGGATTTAATCAGCTATCGCCTGCAAAACGAGCGCTTTGTGGTGCGCGAAACCGTCGCCGCATTACCCACGGAATTTGGCCAATTCCAGATTTACGCTTATCGCAATATCTTGGATGACAAAGAGCATGTGGCGATCGTCAAGGGAGACTTGGCGGGGTTTAAAGAGAATCCAGTCATGGTGCGGGTGCATTCGGAATGCTTGACGGGGGATGCGTTGGGATCCCTGCGCTGTGACTGTCGCATGCAGCTACAGGCGGCGCTGAAAATGATCGAAAATTTCGGCCAAGGGGTGGTGGTTTACCTGCGCCAAGAAGGGCGGGGAATTGGTTTGATTAATAAGCTGAAGGCTTATTCGCTACAGGATATGGGGTTGGATACGGTAGAGGCAAATGAGCGTCTGGGGTTTCCGGCGGACCTTCGCAACTATGGCGTGGGGGCGCAGATTCTCAACGATTTGGGGGTGAAGAAAATTCGCTTGATTACCAACAATCCGCGCAAAATTGCCGGGTTGAAAGGGTATGGGTTGGAGATGGTCGATCGCGTACCGTTGTTAATCGAGGCTAACCCGTACAATTGCACCTATCTCGCAACTAAGGCGGAAAAACTGGGTCACATGCTGTTGCAAACCTATCTGGTGACGGTGGCGATTCACTGGCAAGAACTGGATCCGGATGTGACGCCGCCAACCCAGATGAAACAATGGTACGAGCATTTGGAAAAAATTCGCGATCTGGCGGATGAATACCATTTGCTGGTCCAAGAGGAAAAGCGCCCGGTGACGATCGCTCTGTTTGGCAAACCTCAGCTAACCTTTCATTTGGGGTTCGACCAAGCTCATTTGGCGACGCCCGATTGGTACGAACATTCGGAACATCCTTACGTGCAGGCGATCGGGAAAATCCTCGATAAACTCGCCCAGTGGCCCGATATCTATCGCATGGAATTTCTCATCTCTACTGGGGTCGATCCCTTGACTCATTTGGGGGTCCAGCTCAAACGTCAAAGTTTTGCCCTCTCTCAACTGCCTTCCGAAGTCTGTTCCGAGTTGGAAACTCAGACGATTTATTGCTTTACGGCGGATGAGCAATAAGGTTGCGCCGTGGGTTTTCAATTCCCTACTCGGATCCGGGCGATCGCTCGGATCCTTTCCCCTTCTCCGGGGATTTTTTTCCAGAAAAACCCCGGATTTATGGCGCGATTTTTTCTAGAAAAATTTGCCGCTCTCCCCGTTCGATGATTTGGATTTTATCTTCAAATACCGTTAAAAACGCATCGATGCCTCGCCCGGTATTCCATTGGGGATGGTCGGCAAATTTAAAATTATAATCGTCGAAAATCATCACGCCGCCTTGTTTGAGCAGTCCCCAACTTAATACCGCATCTTGCAGCACGTCGCTGGCAAAATGAGACCCATCGATGTAAATAATATGGTAGGCATTTAACGGGAGCGATCGCAACAATTCTTGCGAATTCCCCACCCGCTTTTTCACTTTCTGCGCTGCGCCACTTTTCTCGATATTCCCATCAAACCGCTCTTCTACGCTTTCTCGCGCGGTTTGGTCTTGTTTCTTCTTCTCCACCACCCCTTCAAAATTATCAATGCAGGTGATTCTCGCCGTTTCGTGGGTGAGAAGATTATCGAGCAACCAGCAACTTGCCATGCCTTCAAAACAGCCAATTTCCAATACATTTAAGTTTGGCACATGGGCAAATCGCTTTAATTGCTCCTCCCAAATGGGCATGACAATGGTAAAACAATCGGCGCTCACGGAATACCCTTTTGCGGCAAATTGTTTCATGTAGGGTAAGGTAGCCAATCTGAAGCGCGCTTCTTCTCGATCTACTTGAAGTTCTAGGGCTTTTTGAAAGTACCCCTCGGATTCGGCGATCGCTTCTGGTTTTGAGGCGAAGATGCCATCATAATACAAAGCGAGGGCTAAGTGATAATAGGAATCGGCTTCATGGGGTTGCAGGGAAAGAAGCGATCGCGCAATTTTGGCCATCCGTTCGTATTGCGCTGCTTTCCAGTTTCTCCGTAACGCTTTATGATAAATCGTCAGCAGAATCTCGCGGGCTTTTGGCGTATCCATCGCCTCCAAAATCATGCCAGCGGTGTGATAATCCGGTTCGGTAGCGGTGACGTTTTGTAAGTGTTGGGCGGCTTCCCGGCTATTGCCTTGGGAGAATAAAGCCATGCCTAAATTATAGTGAATGCGCGGCACATTGGCATCGAGTTCTAGGGCTTTGTTAAAATGAAAAACCGCTTCGTCAAACTCGCCGATGTTCGAGAGTTGCTGACCTCTAGCGCTGTAGGCGATCGCATATCTTTGGCTGATGGAAAGCACGGTGGCGTCTTGGGGGTGTAACAGATTTTCGGCACAACAAGCGGTAAAAAATGGCAGAGATTTGGCATAAACGCAATTGCCAGATACCAATTTTGCCAATAAGTTAACTAGGCGTGGATTGTTAATATTGTCATACTGTTTGGCGCGCAGTAATTCGATGGCGGCGGATAAAGCCCGGTCCAAGGTAGCGTGAGAAACCTCGAGTTCGGCGTAAAGCCAAATGAGGGCGAGGAGGTTATTAAAATCCGTCGGATCGAGGGTATGAATGCACTGGCGCAAGGGTAAAGCGCTGTCCCAATCGCCAAGGGTTTCGCGCCCGGTGGTATATTGAAATAACAGGGCGAGAAGCTGCGATCGCCAAGCTTCATATTGCGCGGCGCTTCCGCCCGAGATGATGCGATTCCAGGTTTCCATCGCTTCGGTGGCTTCGCCAAGCAGCAGTTGTGCCAATCCTAAATACCAATAGTGGGAGATTTCGTTGGGGTTGGTTTGAATGCTGCGCCGATAAAAGGCGATCGCCTCGGGGTAATTCTGGGTTTCCAGATAGTGCAGCCCTTGTTGGGGGTTGGTGTTTTGCATGGGTGTTCGCTTTTCTCCTAGTTCTGTGCGTCGCTGGAAGGGGAAGCTTCTCCCTGGGCGATCGCCGTCTGAGTTTAGCACTTTATTGTTTCCCCGATCGCGCCAGTCATCTCGACTCGCGCCACAGAATGACGGGGGCGGATTGATGAACGCTGTGGGTAGAGGGTCACGGTCCGAAAAAAACTGTCTGTCAATTCTGAGGATCCTCGCAGGCGCGATCGGCTAATCGAAATCCGGCACCCACCGAAGCCACATGAAAAACGCACTATATTTTCCACCGCACTTATGCCCTCAACTCTCTTTATGTGAGACAAAATAGCTCGTCACTAGACCCTGACAATCCCAACCTGACGGCAACTGACCCCGTGATGGAAAGCAAAAAGCGCTTTTTGCTACTATAATAAGTCTTTTGGCTCTAAAATGGGAGAAAAATGATTCCGATCAATACCACTCTGAGAGAAAAGCTTGCCGAATTGACCAATTGCTTATTCTGGATGAGCGAATCTGACTTTCCCTTTCAGGTGATAACTTGGGACACGAACCAGGTGACGCGCGAGCAACTGCTCCAACTAACCTACCACCCGCCAGACGCACCGGTAGAAGTCATCACTGTGGACGAATTTTTTGCCCCTGCATTCTCCGAAAAGGAGTGGTACGGCTTCCACGAAAGGGCAACCCTGCGGAGATATCGGCAATTGCTGACATTTCTGACATACCACCTCAGCGATATCAAAGTCTACCGGGTGGGAAAAAACACCATTTACGTTTATATTCTCGGCATGACTCGAGATGATAATTTAGCCGGGGTCGCCACCAAGGTTCTCGAAACCCTCCCGCAAGCGGCGAAAACGTAGGTATAATAGCGTCGCGAGGGAGTAAATCCGACTCGTTCCCTCCGGGCGATCGCCGGGGAACCACCGGGGGTGAAATGAATCACTTAAAGGGGTGAATCCCGAGGAAAAGTGCCGATTATAACCGATATAGATGCCGCGCATTTCTCTGTAAAATTGCCGTTGCAATGTCTTCAGCTTCGGGAGGGGTTAAATCTAAATCGCCAATCGCGGCTTCTAAACAGTCGGCCAATATTTTTCGCCCCCATTTTGCTGCTAAATAATACAATTTTGGGATAAAATGAGCGTCAGAAGAGTACATAATTTTTGAGGTGGGGGCGAGTTCTAGAAGCATCTGAACCGCATGGCGCATGCCGGCAACGCTGAGATAGGGCACGGCAAGGCCAAAATCGAGATAAACCTGCGGATAAACCGAGGCGAGATAACTGGCTTCGCGGGAGAAAGGATAAGCGGCATGAAGCAAGACAAAAGGGACGGTTTGGAAGCGGGAATCTTCCAGCAAAGGGCGCAGGTGCAGGGGATTGACGCGGCGCAAATCTAAGTCGCGATCGCCAAATCCCGTATGAAATTGCACCGGGAGTTCGTATTGAGCCGCAATTTCCAATCCCTGGGCGATTAAAAAGTCAATGAAGCACTTATCCTGGAGGCGAAAAGATGTTGTTTTGGCAGCGTTTTTGAGCGCATCAAATCGCGGTTTTGCTACCTTTGGGGAGACCGATTCGATTGCTAAATCGGTGCGATATGCGGCAATACTTTTAAATCCGACAACTCCAGGCGGGGGCGGGTCGAGTTCGGCGTGAAATCGCGCTAAAAATGTGGCAAAATCGGCAGGTTCTCGCAAGAGGGTTTCGGCGAGCATTTCCAACTGCAGCAATCGCTTGACGGGGAGAAAGTTTTGGTGTCATTCTAGGGGGAGAATGTCGGTGGGGAGAAATCCGTCATCTAAGAGAATGGTATCGAGTTGGGCGTGGTTAAAGCACACTTCGGTGAGGCGTTATAACCCCAAGCGTTTGCGTTGTGCGAGAATGGCGGATTCGGTGGGGTCGCATTGCAACAGTTGAGCGATATCGCGCAAACTGCGGCGATAGCAGAGGGTATGACGGGCGTGATGGTTGACGATCGCCTTGTGGTGTCCTTCTGTGAAGGCAGAGGGATAGGGAAAACGGGCAAATACCTCCGGTTTGAGGAGGTTGTGGGCCTGTTGGTCGATCGCGGCAATTTGCCAAAGGTCTCTCATGGGTCACACAGTGATACTAAGGGCAACACAGACAAAGGAAACAAGACTAGAAGTCGCGGTGGGGCTTATGATTGTCCGCCGATGTGGAGGAATTGCGATGCAACGATTCGGACAACCGACTTCTGGGTTAGTAGCGATCGCGCTTGCAGCACCTCTTGTTCCAGGTCTAGGTCTTTCATGGCTTCCCATTCGGCGTTTCGCACGGCTAAATAAGCCGTTGCCAGTTCCCTAAGGCATCGAGGAAAATTTTATGTTGTGTGAGAAATGCGATCGCCTCGCCTCAAGAGGTGGGTAACAAATCAATGCCGCGATCGCGGCGTTGTGCCGGTGCCAAATAGCCCGGATCTACCGCTACGGGTTCGCCGGGGAATCCCGCCGCGATCGCGGATCCCAAAGCGAGATAAGGATTCACCGAAGCATCCATTGTTTTTAGCTCGAAATGGGTGGGAGAGGGGGGCGCAGGATTGCTGGGCACTCGCACGGCGGCTTCCCGGTTATCGAACCCCCAAGCGCGATAGGCACCACGATTTTCGTTTGTCGAGTTAGAGCAAGGCAGAAAGATTCGCCATACAACCGGGTTAACCGGGAGTGGAATTAGAGGTTTGTTGTTCTTGTTTTAAGAGTTCTTCTTTAGAGTCGGCCCAATAGGCACTGTAAGTCCAGGTTTCGCGATCGCCACTCCTTTCGACACTCCAGCGATAAATTGCCGATTTCGGATTCACGCCGACTTCGATCAGCTTTGCCCTCATGTAGTATTCCATCTGTGTTTTTTTCATATCTTTAAACGCTTGGGATTTGCGGGCATTCCAGCTTTGCTGCATTTGTGCTTTGGTTGGTCTTGCCATTTAAGTTGTCTACCTTTTTTGAGTGTTGGTTGGGTTGGGAAAATAAATTTTCCCAGTTTATTCTAGGATACCAACTTTTCTGGTCGTTACCCCACCGAATCTGAAGAAATGTCGGTGAGGGGGACTGTCTGGAGGGACCCGAAAGAACAAGGCGAGTTCGTCCAATCCGAGCGCCGAGTATATATTTAGTATAAGGCAGTGACGCTTAAGTGAGATTGCGAGATATTATATGATATGAAATTTCCTGCAGCGGGGAAAGGGGTGGGGGAAAATCCAGGGACAGACGCGCCACGGCGCGTCTGAATACAGGTTACTCCCCACCGCGAATGCAGAATTAAGAATTAAGAATTTGGATCGAGTTGTGCTTCTCAATTCTCATTTTTATCGTGGTGAGTGCATCATTTTGCCCCTGAACCGCCGAGGAGATCGATACTCGTTGCATCAGGCGATCGCATCCGAGTCAGAGTGGCGATCGGCGTCGGATTCTTCTCGCGCCCAAGCTTCAATCGCGAAATTTTGACTTTCCAACCCGCGCCGAGGGATCCGTTCGCGTTTGGGGCGTACTTCCGGCAATTTAGCGAGCAGTTCTTGATAAAAATCGCAGATTTGGTTGAGGAAAACGGCGACAATTTCCCAGGTGTCGTCCTCCGTTAACTTATCAGCAATTTGCACGAGCAATTCACTTTCTTGGTGAGTTTCGACAAAGGCTTTGAGGCGCTCCCCGTCTTTGGAAATCGCCGCTTGATAGAGTTCTCCTTCGCACCACCACAGTTGCGGTTGTGTCAGCAACCATGTCAGGAGATAATCTTCGGCGTGTTGTTCTTTGACCCAGGCAGCAATTTGTTGATATTCTTGCATTGTTTTTCCTTCGTTTTACAGCTAGAGTTGACCCCTCTAAAAGCAATCGTTGGTTATTCTATCCTTAAGGTTAAAGCCCGATCCGGGGATTGCTAACCACCGATTTTTTTTCAGATTCTGCTGCTAGCGGCATTTCCCACTATTAACGCTTAAAAATGGAATGATGAACCCTGAATCCAACCGCAAAACAATTACCTATTCGCGAGTGATGCACCTCAGTCACGCGATCGCGCCTCAGATCCCCCATTGGCCCGGGGATCCACCCGTAGACGTCCAGACAGTTGCCGAATTATCAACAGATGGCTATTACCTGCGACGCTTCTGTATGGGCGAACATAGCGCCACACACATGAACGCCCCGAAGAGTTTTTACCCGGATGGCGTCGGAATCGAGGCTTATCCCGCAGAATCGCTAATCGTTCCGGCGGTGACGATCGATATCGCAGCACCGGCCTCTACCAATCCGGATTTTACCCTATCTTGCGCCGATGTACTCCACTGGGAGGAAAAACAGGGTAAAATCCCCCCGGGTTGCGTGGTGTTACTGTACACCGGGTGGCAACATAAATGGTCCGATGCCAAAGCCTTTATCAACCAGCAGCATTTTCCCGGGTTTGCGGAAGAAACAACGCGATTTTTGCTCGATCGCCGGCAGATTGCGGGAGTGGGCATCGATACCCACGGAGTAGATGGCGGGCAGGATACCACATTTGCCACGAATCGGCAAGTGCTAGCGCAACCGCGTATTGTCTTGGAAAATCTCACCAATTTAGATAAATTGCCGCCGAAGGGAGTTACCCTCGCGATCGCTCCCCTGCGCCTGTGCGAGGGTTCTGGTTCTCCGG
This sequence comes from Phormidium sp. CCY1219, assembly GCF_055795085.1. NCBI lineage: Bacteria > Bacillati > Cyanobacteriota > Cyanophyceae > Oscillatoriales > Oscillatoriaceae > Phormidium > Phormidium sp. CCY1219. Next base: position 42,932 of record NZ_JAYFEQ010000860.1, read on the forward strand.
CGACGGTAATGGCATTTGTATCCTAACCCTGCATTCGCCCCGGGGGGGGAAGCGAGGGGATGGCGCAGACAGTTTGGGGGGGGTCAAGAGCTGCTCTTGCGATCGCCGAATCGTTGAAGCAATTGCAACAACGCCTGTTCCAATTGCGGCGACAATTGCACCGGCAAATTGCCCGAACGAACGTGCAAATCGCGCTGGGGGAAAGGAATCTCGATATTGCGCTCTGCGAAAGTCGAGAAAATGCGAAAATACAAATCGCTTTTCAGGAAATATTGCTTGCTCGGTTCCGCATTCCACACCAGCAGTTCGAAATCCAGAGAACTGTCTCCGAACCCGATAAACATAACGCGCGGGGCCGGCACCAGCAAGACATCCGGATGGGCTTTTGCGGCATCTAACAGGGCTTTTTCCACCGCTTGCACCGAAGCGCCATAAGAGACCCCCACCGGTAAATGGAGACGAGAAACCGGGTTACTGTGACTCCAGTTAATCACCTCAGTTTCCAGAAAGCGGGAATTGGGGACGATAATCGAGATTTGATCCAAGGTGCGAATCATGGTGCTGCGACTGCCGATCCGTTCCACGGTACCGCTGTAGTCTGCCACCTCGACAAAATCCCCCACTTGGATGGGGCGTTCGAACAGCAGAACCAAACCGCTGCCAAAATTTTTCGCGATATCTTGAAAGCCAAAACCGATCGCGACCCCGAGGGCGCTAACCACGATCGTTAGGGAACTGATATCTAAGCCCCAGATTTGCAGCACCACCATTGCGCCGATGAAGATAAAGCCGTATTTACTCATAATGGCAACCACTTCCTTCGCGCCTCGGTTGATGTTCATGTAGCGCAAGACGCGCGATCGCAGCAGATTGGTGACAATACCAGACAGGGCCACCAATCCCAAGAGCATCGCCGTGAGAATCAGCAAGTCGATGACGGAGTAAGAGCGTTCCCCGAGGGTGAGGAGTCCGGAAGTAAAAGTGGTGCTGAGAGCCTCGGTGATGCGGTAGCTGACTTGTCGGGTGAAGGGAAACAGATTGGTGATGTAAAGCAGCGCCCCACCCCAGAGCAGGAAGCGGACGATCGCCACACTCAGGCTGAGCAACAAATCCAGCGCCCCCACCGACTCATCCGGCTCGGAATCCAAGTTTTTAGACAACTGCTGGCGCAACGGTTCCCGGTAGCGGTGCCAGAAGATGCTCAATCCTCGATTCAGTGCCAGTACGAATACCACCGCGATCGCGGCATAAATGAGCGATTTCTGAATAAACTTGCCGTTGCGCTCTCGCCGCGCCTGTTGCAGGGCCAGTTCGATTTCGTGCGCCCAAATATGCGCTTGGGTTTCCGGATTGACGGTTTCGGGCACATCGGCGTCGGTGACAGTCAGCAGTTGGCGAGACCCAAGAAAAATCGCCGGCATCTCGTTCGAGTTGCGAACTTCGACCTCGATTGCCTCCCTGGACTCTACCGCTCTTTGAAGCTGTCTTTCAATCAAATCCGCGCGCACATCTGCCGGATACTCTCCTGCACGACTGATGAAAAACAATCGTCGCCCATCCAGAGAAATCGGCGCTTGTGCTTCTCTAAACTCCCGATTCAGCCACTCGGAGCGAAACTGGGCGAGGTGAAACTCCGATGATTCGCGGATTCCTAGCGGCTCCACCTCTAGGGTCACTGAGGTGGCACCGGCAGGTGGACTCCCTACACTTGCGTCGATCGACTCAATGCTGCATGTCAGCAGCAAGGCGATCGTCAGCAGGGGAAGGATGAAGAGGCGGGCGAGACGCCGCGATCGCCATCCCCCAGATTTTCGACGCTTGGTTGTTGCTTTCACAGTCGCTGATGCAATCCTCGTTTTCAATAACAGGCTAGATCCATCTCGATCCCATTTTCCACATTTCCTCAGGGCTGTGTTCCCCCCATCCCAACCCCCCCCCACTCCCCACCCCTGCGAACCGCGAACCCCCGCCCGCCAAAGTGCCCACGAGTCTCCCTTTCCCCGTCACTTCTTCTCCCGGATGCATCTTCCACTGCGCGAGCATCGGGGCGGGAGCCGGAGGTTTTGGTTTTATAACGCTGCAATGATTTGACTGTGATGTTTTCTTTACCTATAAATATTTACCCTTGTGGCAAAAAATGTATTCCTTACGCAAAAAAAATTCCGAAATCATTTCAATAAAAATTAAATTGAGTAACTGTACGGATTTCTACACCGCCGCACAGTATAAAGCTTGAATGAGGGCCGGGTCATATCGCGCGAAAAGCTTTTTATAAAAAGCATTCCGGCGATTGTCATGCCCGATGTAGCACCCGGGGAATGACCGGAACGAGGGTGGCTGAATCTCAGAAGCTCTGAGCTTGCCAACCGGGCAAAATGTCGCAGCGTCACCCCCCACACCATGCATCTGCTTCCCGCAAGGGAATCCCACATCGAAGAATGCCTGCGATCGCGAATCCACCGCGACCCAAGGCTTTTTCCGGAAAGGGTCCATCTATGACCACCAGCCTGTAGCGGAAATCTCTGGGGTACGTGACCCGAGATTCGCTCTAGATCTCAGGCTTTATCCGACTCAAAAGGCGAACAATGAACATTCAACAGTTTGCAATTGGCACCTTAGCTGCAATTACCACGGCGGACTTAACCCGCGAGGTGGCAATCCAGCCCGGGGTCTCTTCCCCGATTGTGCCACCCCAAACTCCAGAATTTGTTAGTGGTACCCCGCTCACCCAAAATCCGAAAGACAACCTTCGGGGGATGCAAGGGGCGGATATTCTTAATACCGATGCCGCAGGAGGCAAAAATGTTGCCGCTTCCACTCCCGCTTTGGTGGAGCAAGTGCAGTTCATCGATTTGCAAGACCATTGGGCGCGCGGGTTTATCGAAGCGCTGCAAGCTCGGGGACTGCTACATGGGTTTCCCGATCGCAGTTTTCGCCCGGAGACCCCGATGACCCAGGGGCAGTTTGCTGCCGTACTCCAACAAGCTTTTCCCAATCGCCGCCAAGCTTCTGCTCAGAAGCTTGGTGGTGCTTCTTTTGCCAATCTGGAGGACCATCAATGGGCGCGAACGGCTATTGATGCGGTTTCCCACATGGGGTTTGTTGGCGAGTACACCACTGAGGGATTTCAAGCCAATGAACCGATTTCGCGCTTGCAAGTTTTGCTGGCTCTGGTACATGGCTTAAATTTAACCATTCCGGAGTCGGCGCGCAGGGATTTAGAGGCGTATTTTCAAGAGGTGGAGTCGATTCCACAGGAGGCGAAGCAACGTTTAGCGACGGCAATTGTTTTTTTGCACCAGCTCGATCGACACCCAACTCTACCCCAGGACTCGCATCTGGAGGATTGGGTGGTGCATCTGAATCAGTTGGCGACTCGCGCGGAGGTGGCGGCTTGCATTTATCAGGCGTTGGAAATTGCCCAGTCCACGCGATCGCAAGCTCCGTTCTCCCCTGAGGCGATCGCTCCTCCGGATGAGTCGGACTTTTCCGCCGGGAATGCTCCCGCTGAGGAGCAATCCTCTCCCTCTCCAACTCCTACGGCGGAAATGAACCCTTCGTCATCCCCTGACTCACCCGCTTCGGGTTTATCTGCTCAGTTGTCTGATGTCTCTGCGGAGTCGGTTTCTTTTTCTGACAAGCCTTCCCCTTTCTGGATCGGCGGCGGGGAAACCCTCAGCACTGATGAGGATGCAGTGTCGGATGGCGCAATGGTGCGAAACCCTGGCGCTTCGGTTCCCCTAAATGCCGATCGCCGTTTCTCTAATCCTAAACCCTCTACTCGGGATTGGTCTGGGGCGGATAATTCTGTCACCCCTTCTGCACCGTCAACGCCGACGTCGCGTCTGGAAACCCGGGGAAATGACCACTCCCGGGAAGAGCGATACGGGCGATCGCCTGATATGGGGGCGGCCCGCGTTTCTCATTTGCAGCGATCGGATGCGGTGTGGGAACGCCGCGATCGCTTCAACCCCCCGCCCCCCAAACAGGCTCCCCCATCGCCCATCAACAGCGCTCATCAGGAGTCGGAATCCCTGGAAACCCGCATCAGCACTCGTCTGGATTTGTTGCGAGAACGCATCCAAACTACGAACACCACGCCCCAGGCTTTACCCCCGTTAGCTGCTGCGGGTACCTATCTCCCTGAACCTTTACAGGGTTTTCAACAGCTTATTTGGCCGACTCATGGGGTCTTTACCTCGGGTTACGGCATGCGCTGGGGACGAATGCACAAGGGCATTGATATCGCAGCTCCCATCGGTACCCCAATCGTTTCTGTTGCCCGGGGAACGGTCACTTATGCCCGGTGGAATCCGGGGGGTTACGGCAATTTAGTGGAAATCGAACACCCGGATGGCAGTTTTACTCGCTACGCTCACAATCACCGCATTCTGGTGGTGGAAGGTCAGGCGGTGGAACAGGGTCAAGTCATTGCAGAAGTGGGCAGCACGGGCAATAGCACTGGCCCCCACTTGCATTTTGAATTCTATCCTCCGGGCGAAGATGCGGTTGACCCCCTGGTTTATCTCCCGGGAGACCCCGCCAATCTAAGAATTAATTCCACCGTGGGTCAATCTATTCCCTAATCGTCACACCCAATGATGCATGAACTATTAAGAATTTAGAACCACAATTCTCGGTTCTCTATTTTTCATGTCTGGGTTCACTTGGCTCGGAAATCTTAACTTTTTCCTGATTTGGGAGAATCCATCAAACCATTTAAAGAATGAATAATTTAGAGGTATTCTAGGCTACTCTAAATTATTCATTCTTCATTTTTAACCCGTTTCCGGACTGTTTTATCCCAATATACTGGTTTTTTTATTGCTAGCAAAAGGTTTTTGCAAATAAAAATATCGCCACCGATTGAGTAGCGATCGCGAAATAAAAAAGGGCAATTATTGTTTGGCTAAATCCTAGGATTGCACGGAGACTTTCAAGGGCAATGGTTTGATGTTTTGCGGATGTCGTCCGGTTTGGCCGGTCATCAAGCGCAAGGCAAATCTCTTGACGAAAGGTAGGTTTCGCACACACCACAACCCGAGACGGCGCAGGGCAACAAATGGGGGAAAGTTATTGGAAAACAGGCGATCGAGAAAATCGGTAAACCCGAGAATTATCAGGTTTTCGAGTTTGCGCCAGCGTTCGTAGCGTCGCAACACGGCTAAATCCCCAATATCTTCGCGGTTTTGATGGGCATCGCTCAGCACTTGGGCGATCGCCGCCGCATCGCGAATTCCTAAGTTTAACCCTTGTCCGCCCACGGGATGGCAACAATGTGCGGCATCGCCAATTAGGGCGAGTCTCGGTTGCACGTAGCGATCGCTTTGCATCAGTTGCACCGGAAAGACTTGCCGATCGCCAATCAATTCTAACTCTCCCATTGCATCGCCGTAGCGCTTTTTCAATTCGGCTAAAAATTCGGCGTCGTCGAGTTGTGCTAAGGCTTTTGCTTCCGCATGGGGGGAAGTCCAGACGATATTACAGCGATTGCCGGTTAAGGGCAAAATCGCAAACGGTCCGCTGGGCCAAAACCTTTCGTAAGCAATGTTATGATGCGCTTTCTCGGGTTTGACTTTCACGGTAACGCAGGATTGCCAGTATTTCCAACCGCGCGTCTGAATGCCGGCTTGGGTGCGGATGCGCGATCGCGCCCCATCTGCAGCGACGATGAGTCGGGTGCGAATCCGCCTGGTTTCTTCGGTCTGCGGTTCGCCGACAGGTTGCATCTCCAGGATAGCGCCGTCGTCTCGATACTCTATCCCCACCACTTCCACGGGACAGATCCAGGTGACGTTGCTACAGCGCTCTTCGAGAAATTCTTGCAATACCGGCAACAATTCTTGATGTTCTGCCACATATCCGAGGGCTTCTGTCTGCAAATCTGTGGGCTTGAACCGCACTCCTTCGATTCCCGAGTCGGATAGGCTAATCTGGTAAAATGTGGTGATTTTTGGCTGTATTTTCTCCCAAACGCCGATTCCTTGGAAAATTTGCCCGGAAAGCAATGAGGTGGCATACACTTTATTCCGCGATGCTGCTACTGACTGCGGCACTGCCTCAATCAGCGCTACGCTCAATCCGGAATCTTTTAACGCGGCGGCGAGGGTTGTACCTGCCACTGAACCCCCGACAATGGCAATGTCATAATCAAATCCGGTTTCGGAGTTGGGGGTGGCTGAGGATGTAAGCTGTTGTACGGTCATGGTTATCGGCTTTTCTCAAATTACATGGCAATCTTTACCTTTCTTAACTATTTTGCCGCAAATTGGCGTTCTGGGGTAGGGGGTGGGCAAATTTTCCTCTCAGGACTGACGCACCACCTTCACGGGTAGGGTGGGCAACTCGTTTCCCACCCTACGGCTAGCGAATTAAAGCGGGCGATTGAAATCGTGCCGAGGCAAAGGTAAAGCGCGAAGCCCGGGGCGACAGCGCTATAGTCCGCATGACAAGGACTCATTCTGTTTGCGACTATTGCTCCGGAGAGAAGATTGTATTCTCTTTTGGCATTTGTGAGGAATCGATTAACGCGGACATTCGCGAAAATATATATTCAGGGAGATATGCAAAATTAAACTTCTGTCACTTGATAGACCTTCACTGGTTTTTCCCGTCCTTTGAGTGGCACGGTGCCGATACATTCGGCGGAAAATTGTCCCTGGATATAACGATAGGTTTCTTCGCCGATTAAAATCCGGCAAATGCCACCCTCCAACAAGGATTTATCGTAACTTTCCAACCGGGCGGCGACGTTGACGCTATCGCCCAAGACGGTATAATTTAAGCGTTGGCGAGAACCGAGACTGCCGGCCACGACCATGCCGGTGGAGATACCGACGCGCATGGCGACGGTGGGACGACCCTGGGACTGCCACTGCTGATTGAGCGATCGCAGTTTTTGGCCCATCGCGACGGCACAAGAAACGGCGGCGATCGCATCTCGGGCAATTTCATCTCGCCGAGTGCTGGGAATCGGCACGCCAAATACTGCCATAATCGCATCGCCGATAAATTTATCCACTACGCCATCATGCTGCAACACGATCGCGGACATGGCTTTCATATAATCATTCAACCAAAACATCAACTGTTCGGCGTCGGTGCGTTCGGTGATGCGGGTAAAGCCTTTTAAGTCGGTAAATAGCACGGTGGCGGTCATTTGCTGGCCGAGAATTTGCCCTTCTTTCAGCAATTGGTGGCGATCGCTCCATACCGCTTGTGCGATTTTCGGGGAAACATGCTGCCCCAACAAGTTCATCACCGTTTCCCGGTCTTCGCTTTCTATATACGCCGTATAGCCTACCATCGCCACCGCCGATCCCACTAATGCCAGCAAGGGGGCCACGATCGGTATCCACCACCCGGATAAAAATGCCAGGTATGCAATGGCGATCGCGCTCCCGCCTACCACCAGAATGCTCGCCGCTTTCCAACGAAAGCGCAGCAATTTCCACCCCAAAATCGCACCTATGCCCGACCACAACCCAATCCACCCCCATTCTACTCCATCCGGCCATACATTCAATAACGGTCGGTTTTCGAGTGCCGCACTTACCAGTTGACTGGTCATATCGGCATGAATTTCTACCCCTGCCGGTGCGGTGAGATAGCTGTTGCTAAATGCAGTAAAAAATCGGTCTTTCAAACTCGCTGCTGTGGACCCAATCAACACGATGCGATCGCGAAACAAATTCGGCGCTATCCGATTCTCTAATACCTCGGTCATTGTCACAGTCTCAAATACATCGCAATGCTCTATTTTTCCCCGACAAACGTGACTGCGCGGATTAAATAAAATTTGAAATCCTCCCGCATCCACATCCACATATCCCCCATCGTTCTTTCTCAAGGGAACGAATGTGGTTTTCCCCAATCCGACCTTAAATTTCTCTCGGTCAATAAGTTCTAGGGAAATGTCTTCTTGTTGCAGATAAATTAACGCTAACCTCACGGCAAAACTATAAACGGTTTCGCCCTCTGAGTTTTTCATCGACAGCAAAAACCGCCGCACTTTCCCATCTTTATCGATTAAAATATCTGCTGCCCCAATTTGCCCTAATTCTTTTAATTTTGGCGAGGGTGCTACGGATTCGCCATAAGCATCCCCCACGAGCTTCTGAATGCCAATCAGATTTTCGGTACTCTCGAACAGGTTCCCTAACTTCTCAGTCCCCGGTTCTACGGGTAAATCTCGATATAAATCCAGTCCGATCGCACGCGGTTTCTGTTGCTTGATTTTCTGCAACAATTGCGCTAAAATTAAATCCGAAATCGGCCAATCCCCGGTTTTTCTAATGTCCGATTCCTCAATGGCAACCAGGACAATTCGGGTTTCGGTGGGTTCCGGGGGACGCCAGCGAAAAAATAAGTCCAACGCCGCCCATTCCAGAAGCTGCAATCCCCCAACACTCCGCAAGGCGATCGTTAATGCCGCTACCGTGGGAACTGCAATAAAAATTCCCCGCCATTCCCACAACTGATTTTTCAGATTTTTCCACATCAATTATTCCCTATTTTTCTCTACTCCACAAACTGTAGAGATGCAACCGGGCTTCTCTACAGCTGTCGGTTCAAAAGCACAGGACAACCGCACCGCCCTCACGGGTAGGGTGGACAACGAGTTGCCCACCCTACAGCTACAGCCGCAGGTTCAAAAGGTGAAATTAACCGAGTTTTTTTGCCCCTATATTGCAATTCCTACTCTAGCCGCTTAATTTTCAATTTGACAACAATCTAACAGGGATTCTTCGGCAAGGTATTCGAGTTTCACGGTTTCGGACTCGAGCAGTTGTTGCCATTGTGCTTGCGCTGTGGCGGATTTTTCTTCCGACGCATTTACCAACGGTGCTAAGCTGGTTAGGGTGTTGTACCAAATGCCATTTTCTCCATATAAAGCCGCCTGTTGGATGGGAGTCGCTTTTTCCAGGGTTTCCCTCAGCATGGGGTTAGTTTCGATGGGCTTAATCCATGCCGAAGCAAATAAATCCGCCGCGCGATCGTTAGGGTCGCAAATTACACTAAAATACCACTTATAATATTCGCCAGCTTCTAAGGAGATTCCCTCGGCGGGCAGTTGGATGCGAATAATTCCCCCGGTTCGATCTAAGGGAATCGTCGTTTCATAAATGGTTATGGTTTCACTTTCATCGAAGAGGACAAACTCTGCCAGTGGTGCAGCAGTGGGGGGTACATACACAAAAAAGCTGGGGGGGGTGTCTGTAAGGCTCAATCCCACTCGGTTTGGCGGAATTAATAAGGTTAAGGGAACCTCTGGCAACGCTTCGTCTACCGGGCATTTTCCGCGTATTCCGTTAATTCCTCTGTGGCGGAAATCGGGCGCTTCTTCGTTTAGGGGGGGGTCGTATCGCACCCGGGTGCCTCCTCCCGCCGTTTGGGTGGGGGCATCTTGGTTCGGTGGTGGATCCAAAGGATCCAGTTGACTCAGGATCGGCTTTTCTTGGGGGGCGTCTGATTCTCCCGCCAGTGCCTGGATCCGGAGGGGGGTAAATGGGCGAGTTACGATCGCGGCGATCGCTAGCACTAGCGTCACCCCAAACATTGCCAGGGAGAGTGGGCACTGTTTCCGCGCCATGATAGAATACGCTCCTGTTTAACTCACTACGATTTTAAAGTTAGGATTGGCAATCGGTCTGTATTAATTGTCTTTTGTAGGTGACTTTTTGTTCTTCGTCCCCGGTTGGGGAATCAATCAATCCTTGGTGATTAACAACATGCAATATTTTAGCGGGTCAGGGGGGGTTAGGTGGATGGGTACCGCTTGCGGGGAGGGTTTTTGCGGAAGTTCTAACGGTGTGAAGGGAATGGGGGGACGTTGGAGGGTGATTTGGGGGGAAATCTGGCAGAATGGTTTGGGGTCGATCGCTTCGCAAAGTAGCGGGTGAATTGATGCATCGGATTTGCCAAACTTGTTGTTACCTTTTAAAGGGTTTGGAGGACAATAGAAAAGACGTACATCAGCGATCGCCAATTAGCATGTTTAAACGAAGCAACGCCACTTCAAATATCCGGGGTTATGTTTATTTGTGCGGTTTCCTGGTGGGTCTGCTGCTCAGTGGCGGTGGAACCATTTTAGCACAGGAGGAAGAAGTCCCGCCCCCGGTTGTCGCCCCGGCGACGCCAACCAGCGCCCCGACGGTAAACGAACCGTTTTTTGCCGATGTGATGGTCCGGGGGCGACCGATTTTTCAAATCGGTAGTTTGGGACCTTTGAGCGCGCGAGAAAGAGCGCAGATTATCAACCGCCGCATTTCTAGTTTAATCGCCAAATCCGAGGAAATCGACCCTTTGACGGTGCAATACAACCGGGCAAAAAATTTTGCTACCTTGCAAATAAATAACCGGATCATTATGACGGTGACGCCACAGGATGCGGAGGATTTTGGACTGGAAAATGTGGAAGAATTAGCCACCCAATGGGTCGCACAACTCAATACTGCTTTGGAAAAACCGCCTCTGGCGATCGATGTGGTACAACGGGTGAATGGCACTGTGCGACAGTTATTGCGAAATACAATTAGTAATTTTCCCTCGTTTGTGGGGGCGGCGATCGTGATGGTATTCACCTGGTTGGTGGCGATTTCCATGCGGCGGATTGCCTTGACTTGGGCGGAACAAACCGAAGGCGATCGCAACACCGAAATTCTCATCGGGCGCTTGGGATATGGCGCAATTTGGGTGGTGGGTTCGATTATTGCCCTCGGAGTATTGGGATTGGATTTCGCTACCTTACTGGGCGCTTTGGGGTTAACCAGTGTGGCGATCGGCTTTAGTTTGAAAGATGTCTTGAGTAACTACATTGCCGGGGTGATTTTACTCGCCGCTCACCCATTTCGCATCGGCGACCAAATTGTAATTAAAGATTTTGAGGGTACCGTTACCCACATTGACTTGCGGGCAACGACCTTGACTACTTATGACGGGCGAGTGGTTTATATCCCCAATCAAGAAGTGTTTTCTTCAAACATTATTAACAATACCGCATCCAAGCGGCGACGCACTTCGGTGATAGTTGGCATTGACTACGATGCGGATATTGCTCGCGCCAAACAGGTGATTTTGGAAACCCTGCAAAATCTTGATTTAGTAGAACCGAGTCCCCCGCCAGAAGTGTTGGTAAAAGAACTAGCGGCGAGTACGGTAAATTTAGAAGTTCGGTTTTGGGTGGATTCGCGACGAGCGGAATTTATGGAAATGACTTCTCAAGGGGCAAAGGCGATTAAAGAAGGATTGGTAAAGGCGGAAATTGAGTTGCCCACGGAGATTTATACCCTGCAATTTCGCAATTCTTCCCACTCGATTAACCTGCAGCAGGATTAACTAGAAGCCAGCGGGTTTATTATTGTGCTATTGTGGGGAGGCGGTAGCTGGGGGAGGGCGTTCCCAGCATGTGCTGGGAACGAGTGGTGCGAGTGGTGGAAAATGGGATTAGGTGAGTTTGCGAACGGCAACGATCGCCGGTTTGGGGGGGTCGTTGGGTTGTTTTCCGGGCCAATTGGATCCTAACGGCACTTGTCGATGTTGGAGGAACTGTTTGCCATCGGTGCTTTTCATTAGAAATTGGCGGGTTTCTAGAGCATTGTTTTGCCGAATGCCGTGGATTTCGCCGGGATGCTGTATGGCTAAAAATAGGGTTTGGCGATCGCGAGTGAAAAACGGGCCGCATATTTCGCATTCCATCGGTCCGAGGCCAAATAAATAGGCATTTCCCGCATGTTCTCCAGAGGTGGGAATATACCAAATCGAATTATTGCCAAAACAACCGCATCGGTCCTTATCGTTGGGGTCGTTATGTTTGCCGGTGGAAATATCCGTGACCATCCAGATGTGGCGATCGCCATCGATGAACAAATTATCGGGATTGGAGAATCCCGCCCCCCCATTGGCCGGTTCGCCCCCCATCGCCAGCATTTCCCACGTAAATTCGGTCGCCCCGGGGTCGTTTTCCTGTTCCGCGAGGTGCATAATCCAGCCATATTCCCAGGGTTCTCCCTGGGGTCCTTGGAAAATCTCTCGATCCGGTCCGCCATCGCTGCCCGGGCTACCGGAAGTATAGGCAATGTATAGCGACCCGTCCGGGGCGGTGTCCGTATCTTCCGGGCGGGCGGTGGCGGTGGCCCCGACTGCGTTGGCGGCAAAATGCGCGTCTACCAGGATAGCGCCTTGTTTTTCGCGATCGCTGCCTTCGTAGAGGTCGCCGAGGGTTTTATACTTTTCCCCGAAGGCGATCGCCTCTGCGTCTTGGGTGACGGCCACAAATCCCCCCTCCGGACGGTTCGGGAGCATCACTTTGCCTCCCCGGACCGCACTGGGCAACAGGGGACTGACGGGCGTATCCGGTTTCAGGGGAATCCAGCGCCCGGTTCCATCGGGTTCAAACGCCGCCGCATAAAGCATTCCGTCTTCTAACAAGCGGGAATTGGCCTTGTCCGTGGGGCGGTTGATATTGCCACTGCTGACGAATTTATACAAGTGACCCCCTCGGCGATCGCACCCGGAATACACCGCCAAGGGTTTCCCCTCCACCGCATGAAAGGCAACCGCTTCGTGGCGATAGCGTCCCAACCAGGTATGCTTGGTGCCGTAGTCGTTCGGATCTGCGGGATCGACCTCTACCATGTAGCCGTACTTGTTCCCCGCTAACCCCAACACATTCCCCTGCCCGTTAAGGGATTGGGTGTTAAACGGCAAACTGCTGGGGGAAAATGAAGACCCATCCGCATACACCGCTTCCGGAACTTGCGCTTGGAAATTTTCCTCGGCACTAAATACCGTCCCCCAGGGGGAAGTTCCCCCAGCACAGTTGGCAAAGGTGCCCAGGATTTTCTCGTCTAATTTATCATCATATCCCGCTTTTTTCTTTTTCTGGAAAATGACGACTCCCGGTCCGGTTGCTTTTAAATATTTCCCTTTTATACCGGAAATTCCCGAAATGCGACGGTTGGCATTCGATTCGGCTCTTTCCCATCGTCCATCGGCGGCTTTTTTGAGAAAAATCACCCCCATTCCCTGGTCTTCTAATGCCGCTTCGCAAATTTCGCGAATTTTGGCTTTAATTGGGTCTTTGTCCGACAGTTTGTAGGCGTCAATTTTGCCGTTTGTGGCGTTATCTTTGGGGATTATTTCGGCAAGGGGCAGGGATTTTCCCATTGCCTGTTCGTAGGTTTGCATCCAGGTGGCACCGCTGATATACTCGAAATTGGCGGTGAGTACCCCTTCGCCGTCTCCGGTTTCCACAAAGGAGAGATAATCGTTGTTGTACCCCACTCGGGAATCTCCTAATGGATCTCCCCACATTGCAATGGTGTCGTAGGTGTAGCCTTCGGGTAGGATTAAGTCATCCTTGATTTCATAGCGGGCATATTCTAGCGGTTGTCGCGCGATCGCCACTGTATCCCCATCCAGAGGCATGGGGCCTTTCACCGGTTTAAAGTCCCAAAATCCGCCGATTTTTTCGGGTGAAAATGACGTTTTTTGTTGTCCCTGTTCTGCGAGATTACCGCAGGCAACGGCACCAACTGTGGCACCTAAAAATATTAGAAAATTTCGGCGTTTGAGGGTCATACTTACCCCTTGCGTTCTCCTGTAGTCTGTGAATGATTTGGGCGATAATAATCGAAACAATTAATTTTTATTTTACCAGAAATATTGTAGGTTGTGATAACCTTGGTTTAAGAAAAGGTAATTATTGGGTTAACCTTTTGTGCAGGAGGAAAAAGGCGGCGATTGTGGCTTTTTTCCGGTAAGGTGGGCGATCGCAGCGGGTTGGGGTTGAACTGATGCGGGGGTGGGGGATGCTTTTTTCCCTTTTAGGCGCGGCGTGGGGTTGGTATTTTCGTCAATCCATGCCACCTGCACAAAAAAGCGATTTCATTTTGCCAATGATTAATCGAATATCCCCCCAATGCCGCACAGAAGGGGGTGACGCCACGCAAACAGGGGGAAAATGCGGCGAAACTGGAAAAAAGCCTTGTGCGATCGCGAAATTTCGATTACAATCAGAAGCGGGTGCAGCCCCATCGAACCGCAGACAGGGAAGAAACGGGGGAGTTTGCCGAGAGGAATCGCCCAGTGGGAAAAAACCCCCCAATGGGGAAATGTTCCGGCGATTTTGCCCCGTGGTTGCCAAAAATCCCTATCTTCAGACTGATTTGAAGCGTGGCGGTTTTTTGCTATAACGACAATACCATAACACAAATGTTTTTGTTACATTGGGAGATTAACCGATGAAAAAATTAACCCTGTGGAGTTTACCCGGTGCAGTGTTGAGCGCGATCGCGATCGCCGGTAGCAGTATGACACCTGCGGCGATCGCCTCGCCAAACCCCTCCCCCCTCACCGAGAGGTGGCAAACCTCCGTGCAACTGGCTCAGGCCCCAGAGAGCTTTTGTCGCCGCGTGCTCGCATCCGTGGGACTCATCGTCCGCGCAGAACCCACCCCGAATTCCCCGCGCGTGGGTGGCGTAGGATTCGATACCCAAGTGACCCTCGCCCAAGGATATCGCGGTATCCAAGGTCCCGGGGGTCGCACTTGGATTGAAATCGTCTCCCCGGTGGAAGGGTATGTGTCCAACGGGTTTCCTAGCGGTGAGAGCAATTTGGGCTATTGTACGGAAAGAGTGGGTGCAGTGCCCAGAACTCCCACAGAAACCACCACCCAAAGTCTGTGCCGCGAAGTCAATGGCGATCGCGCCCCCCGAGGTCTGGCGATTCGCGATCGCCCCTCGCGGTTGTCCGAGTATAAAGGTGGCGTCGGCGCAGGGGAACAAGTGACCCTGGTAGAAAACTACGAACTGCTTCCCGATGCCAATGGGGAACCCCGCGACTGGGTGGAAATTACCTTCCCGATTAATGGGTATGTGTCGGCGAGAAACTTAGAGTTCTGTCCGTAATCCCTCGGGTTGCTTTTTATATAGCACAGACTCCACATAACGTAGGGTGGGCATTGCCCACCCTACAATGTATGGGCAACACCGGCGATCGCGGGGCGATCGCCACACTGTATTTTCCCCAAATGGGCGCTGGGTACAATTGATTGAATTACCCACAATTGCAGCGGGGCGATGCCTACCCTACCACCGCCGCCGGGGCAATACTTGCTGGAAACTCATCGGCACCCAACCGAGAATCCACCCCTCGATCGCCCGTCGATTTCGTTGGTACAAAACCCCCAAATAAATCACCCCAATTCCCAACACGGTCAAGGCAAACGGAAACAACAGAGAATCCCGAAAAAGCTCATAGGCCAAATGGGAAAAATAGGCGAACGCCCCCAGGGCACCAAACACGATAAACACCCGCCGTTGCAACAACACCGAGAGCAGAATTAGCCCTAAATTGATAACAAAATAGAGGAAAAATTCCCATTCCGTCCCCTCCCCCATCAAGGTCATGCCAAACCAAAAAGAAAGTAAGCCAAATAAATAAAGCCAAAACGCATAATCCTGGGCAATGCGAGTGGTTTTCATATCCACCCAATAGGCCACCACCAAACAAGCCAATCCAAACCAAAAAGACACCCAAAGTCGTTCTTCCCAGGTAAAATCTACCCGACCAAACAATAACGGCGTCAAATCCATCGACATATACCACAGAGTAAAGGCAATAGGCGCAACCAGAAAGGGAAAGCGGACGAATTTGAGGGCAATTAAAGCAGCAATAATAGTGCCCAATTCCATAAACAACCAACTGCCTTTTACCCAGATGTGATAGTCGCGATAATTGCCCGGGTCTCCTTGGGGCCAAAGGTCTAGCATGGTTTGCAGTCCGTAAATGGCAAGGGGAGTCATGCAAACGGCAATGGTAAATAGCAATCCGCCGGGAATTGTTAGGTTTTGTTCGAACCACAGGGTTTTGCCGGCAAGGACAAAGCAGAGGGCGTAGATACAAGAAATCAGGAAAATTCCGCCGCCGCCAAATTGCTCCCAGGCTAACCCCATAAACCAGGTCATCCCGGAAATGACAATTAATGCGCCAAAGTAGTAAGAGACATTGGCAAGGTTGAATTGGGGACGGTTCTCTAGTCGCTGGGAAAGGGCTTCCCACAGGGCGTCGGCTTGTTCTGGGGAAATGATTCCTTCGGAAGCGGCCCAGTCTATATCTTCTTTAAAAATCTTCATACTTGACGGGTAAAAAATTGGACACTGGTTGATAACATAGAAAAGTGGAGAGTGGGGATGGGCGGAATTTTGTTTCCGGTTTCTAGAGAAGCGATCGCAAATCCTGGGGAACTCTAAAAGTAGAGGAGTGAAGTGCAAAAGGCGCTGGTTATCCCCCGGCGATCGCCGGGAACGAATTGGGGCGATCGATGTCCGCTTTTCATGGACTGGCGATCGCTTCCTCTAAGGCTTAAAATAATAGTTCCCCGAGTCATCAGTGAGGTTATAAACATGTTAAGGCACTGGAGCGTCACCACTGTAAGTTTAACCGCATTTGCGATCGCGATCGCCGGGTTTCCCAGAACCACCCCAGGGGCGATCGCCTCCCTCAGCGCCACCTCTACCCTGGCGCAAGCCAATTCCCTCTGTCGCCGCGTCACCGAGGCGCGAGGTCTCGCTATCCGCCAGAGACCTGACCCCAATTCGCCGCAAATTAGCGGCGTAGACCCCAATGGGTTCCTCACCCTGGCTTCCGACGCCCGGGAAATCCCCGGTCCGGATGGGCGCGTGTGGCTGGAAATTTCCGAACCGGTGCCCGGATATGTGTCCAACGGAGAACCGGGAAGTGCGGGCAATCTGGCTCCTTGTACCGGTTCGGCGAGGGTAGCCCCCCAACCCAACCGTCAGCCTACAAATGTGACCACAAATATGTGCCGCCGCATCAGCCCGGATATCGCTCCCCAAGGGATTACCGTCCATACTGAGGCGAGCAGATTTTCCACCAATCGCGGCGGTTTGCCCCCCGGGGGACGAGTCCTGCTGGTTCCCAATTCTGGCTTGATCCAAGATCGCAATCGGGAAGCTCGCACTTGGGTGCAGATTTCTTCCCCGGTGGCGGGGTATATCTCCACGGAAAGCTTGATTTACTGTAACGAAACTACAGCAGCATCGGTGGGATTTTCCACCCCTTTGATTCCCTCCGGGGAATTGTGTCGTGAAGTGGAACCCCGCGTCGCCCCGCAGGGATTGGCGATTCGCGCCGATGCGTCCTCATCTTCCGCTTATGTCGGCGGTGTGGACCCCGGGGGACGAGTGACTTTGGTGCCGAATTTTACGGTAATTCGCGATCGCAATGGTAGCGGGCGCGAGTGGGTGGAAATCTCCGCCCCCCAGCGGGGATTTGTCTCGGCGGGGAATTTAATTATGTGTCGTTAGCATTGCCGATTTGATGCGATCGCGCCTCTGTGTTTTTTCCCCAATACAAGGGTTTTTGCCGCTGTTTTGCCTGCTGTCTGTTGCACTCTGGTTTTCGCAGAATTCCTCGGCACCAAAGGTTAGGAATTGCCAGCACTGGCGGGGGATTCATGCGGGAGGTGGATGGGGCGATCGCGCGCCAGCCAACGCTTCCCCATTGCCTGGATTTCCCACTGCAAATCCCTCAACCGGGCGCAGTTGCGGAATTGATTTCAATTGTGTTTGGCAAGGGAGCGAAATCGGCAATAAATTGAGATAACATCAAGGAGAAAGGTTAAACAAATTTCTCTCAAAAAAAGTTAAGATTGTAGGAGAATATTGCGATGAAAAATTGGAATTCCTGGGGATTATCGGTAGCGTTGCTGTGTTTAACGGCGATCGCACCTACCGTCTCCGCTTTAGCAGCTACACTTGTTACCACAAACTCTCCCGCTTCTGCACCCTCTCACCTGCAGGCGCAAACCGCATCCGATACCCTGTGCCGGCGCGTTACCGCCCGCCAGGGCCTCGCCATCCGCCAGCAACCGGATCCCAACGCCCCGCAAGTGGGGGGTGTAGATTTCCAGGGTCAAGTCACCCTGGCGTCTAACGGCGAAGGTGTCCTCGGTTCCGATAATCGCATCTGGTTGGAAGTCACCAGTCCCGTGGCCGGCTATCTCTCCAACGGACAACCCAATAGCTGGGGCAACCTGGAACCTTGTTCCGGTTCTCTCACTTCTCCCACCCCCACCCCAGTACCCCCGGAAACCACTACCACGCCGTCCGAAACCCCCACCATTCCCGACGGTCCCCTCTGTCGCCAAGTTAACGGACTCGTCACCCCGCAAGGATTAGCCGTGCGATCGGAAGCGGGTGGCGCATCCTCCTATATCGGCGGTATCCCCGGTAACGGACGAGTGCAACTGATAGAAGATTACGAGTATGTTCGCGATAAGTATGGCGCGAACATCTCCTGGGTGAAAATCGTCGCCCCGATTGAGGGATTTGTCTCCGTTAATAGTTTGATTCGCTGTTTATAAATGAAAGTGAGCCAACGGTCTGGCGTCGATTTTCGGGTGCATCTCGATTTGGGTTCGGATATCAGGAGTGCCGCCTCGCCTCTCCCTTCATGGCGATCGATTATCTCCACTTCCCCTAGGGACACGGCATGCCGTGTCCCTGCGCTCTGTTATACAAAAAGCATGAAAATTGTAAATCCAGTAACACCGGAGTTTCTTTTTGCTGCCGTATTTTTCGGCATGATTTGCCCATCGCTGGAGAGTTTCCGGAATATAAGGTTTCTCAGAGTAATAGGGTACCCAGCCGTTTCTGTCATTCCCGCCGGGAATGACAGAAAGATTACATACTTAACTTGTGTAATAGTCGCTATAGTCCGCGTAGGCAGACTTTGCTTGCTTTATGTGAGATAGCGAGATATTATATGCAATGCGGCGGTGGGTGAGGGAGGGGATTGGGCGGCGGGCGCAGGATTTGGGGGCGGCACTTTCATATCCTTATCGCAAAATGGTATTAGTCCTTGTCATGCGGACGCAAGCCTGCAAAGGCGCGATTTCAATCCCCCGCTTTAATTGTGACTTATCGCAAAGTGGTATTAGTCCTTGTCATGCGGACGCAAGCCTGCAAAGGCGCGATTTCAAT
>NZ_JAYFEQ010000861.1:0-366 GCF_055795085.1 Phormidium sp. CCY1219
TGGGATTTGGAGACCGGGATGGAACTGGCCACCCTCACCGGGCATAGTGACGATGTAAATGCAGTAGCTATCACTCCTGACGGGAAACGAGCGGTCTCGGCATCGTCGGATGAAACCCTGAAACTGTGGGATTTGGAGACCGGAACGGAACTGGCCACCCTCACCGGGCATAGTAAAGTTGTATTGGCAGTAGCCATTACCCCCGAAGGGAAACGAGCACTTTCGGCATCGTCGGATGACACCCTGAAACTGTGGGATTTGGATACCGGGATGGAACTCGCCACTCTAGAAGGGCATAGTGACATGGTATGGGCAGTAGCCATTACCCCCGAAGGGAAACGAGCGGTCTCGATATCGTATGAGAAA
>NZ_JAYFEQ010000862.1:0-9917 GCF_055795085.1 Phormidium sp. CCY1219
CCGAGTATAGTTATCCTCAGTGGTTGCGATAAGATTGACCAACGCCGCAACTGCCTCTGGGTTGCCTTGTCCGATTTCTTCTAAACTCTCAGCCGATTCCTCACGGGTATATCTATTCTTAGTAGTGGCAAGAAGATTGACCAAAGCAGCAATGGCTTGAGGATCTCCTTGTCCGATTTCCCCTAAACTCTCTGCCGCCCACATCGGGGTATATTCATCCTCAGTGGTTGCGATAAGATTGACCAAAGTAACTATGGCTTGAGGATTTCCTGGGTCGATTTTCCCTAAACTCTCAGCCGCGCACCTCCGGGTATATTCATTCTCAGTAGTTTCAATAACTTTGACCAAAGCAGCAATGGCTTGAGGATCTCCTTGTCCGATTCTCCCTAAAGTCTCAATCGCTTCCGTTTGAGTATCGTCATTTTCAGTGGTTGCGATAAGATTAACCAAAGCAGCAATGGCTTGAAGATTTCCTTGTCCGATTTCCCCTAAACTCCAAGCCGCCTCCTCACGGGTATCGTCATCCTCAGTGGTTGCGATAAGATTAACCAAAGCAGCAATGGCTTGGGGATTTCCTTGTCCGATTTCCTTTAAACTCTGTGCCGCCCACATCGGGGTCCATTCATCCTCAGTAGTTGCGATAAAATTGACCAAAGTGACAATGGCTTGAGGATTTCCTTGTCCAATTGTCCCTAAAGTTCTAAACAACCACCTTCGGATATCCTTATCTTCAGTCGTTTCGATAAAATTGACAAAAGTGGCGATGGCTTGAGGATTTCCTGGGTCGATTTTCCCTAAACTTTCAGCCGCTTCCTCCAGAATATCTTCATCTGGGCAATTCTCAATAACTGCGCTCAGTTCTGTAATCGCCAGCCGTCTAATGGTTTCAGGTATCACCTTTCTCGCCCCTTCTTTTATCGGGTCGAGAAAAATTCGCCATTCTTGTTTTTCAAGATTGAAGTAACCAAATCCCAACTTCACCACCAGCAGCACAATCTCGGTAGCCAGAGAACAAGCCTTAAACTCATTAATCGCCACAGCAGCCAGCAAATAGGCTTGATCTTCATAAAAATCTCTGACCCCATCTTTAAACTCAACCAACCCCCGAATAAACCCCTCCTTCTCATCCTCCCCAATATCCCAACGCCCCAACCACAACAAAATCACCTGCTTCCACTGCTTCTCAAAAATCCGATACCGCTTCCCCTCCACCGGACAGTCAACATGATCCTTCGGCAGAAAATAATCCCAATCCTCCACCGCCAACGCCGCAAAATACTCCTGAAACGTCGCATGATAAAACCCATACACCTTCTCACGGGGATTTTCCGCCGCCACCCCCACCTCATTCAACCAACCTAACTTTAACGCCAGAGGAAACAACGACCCCGCCGCCTTCGGTTTCCCCAAATGCTCACACACCAACCGATGAGTTAACCGAAATCGACTCGTTTCCGCCTCTAGGGATGCCTTCGCCAACTCTCCCAAAGCCGCATTTAACTGTTCCTTTTCCTCCTCCGTCACCGGAAAAGCCGTTTCCTTCCACCCATAGACGGACTCCACAAACCCCGCATACAAGTCCGCCATCGTTTCCGGTAGCGCATCCTCCACCTTCCAAGTCGCACATAACAAGGTTAACCGCAGGGGATTGCGGCATAAATCCTTAATCCGTTCTTTCCCCGACTCTTGCAATTCTGACCACAAGGATTCCGCTAACTGGACATCCTCTCCCGCCTCCACCAATCCCCGAAACCAGCGCCGGATAAACTCCTGCATTTGTTCATCCTGAAACGGTTGGGTGAGATAGGTTTGAAATCCCTGTAACTGGCTGGGGTTCCCTTGCCACAAATTCAAGCGACAGGTGACAATCATTCGCGCATCGGTCACCCAACCTCGCAATTTTAACGCCTGTTGGTCCGTCTGGCTCATCTCATCCAAGCCATCCAACAGTAACCAGACTGCACCCCCTTTAAATTTCTGCTCCCAGTCGGCTTTAATTTCCTCTCTGGACTGCCCCAATGCCTCTTTAAGCCATTTTTGCTCTAAATACTCTCCCAGGGGTTGGCTGCCCAATTCTGCCAAGGATACCCAAACCACTAAATCATCGGTTTCTTGTAATAACCAAAAGGCTAATTTCTGGAGTAACGTGGTTTTTCCCGCCCCCGGTTCCCCAATAATGGCAAGACGTTTCTCGGTGCGTTTACCAATAACTTTTTTGAGAAACTTCCGATAAGCAAACCGTTTCTCTACTTCCTTTTTCTCCCGATTGTACAAGTCCGAACCTTTTTCCGGGTCAATCTCTTGGGGGTGTTTTTGGTTCTGACTCCGTTTCGGTTTCACCAGGGCTAAATCGACAAATAAATCCTCATCGATTAAATTGCGATTCCCATAAACCTGACCGATAACCGTATTACTGCTTAACGGTTTCCGGTCCAGTAACATCCGACGGCAAATATCTTGCCATTCATCGATCGCATATTCCACCGGAAACCCAGCAATCTCTTGTCCAATCAGGCGTTTAAGTTGCTCATACCCGGTTTGGGAACTCTCCACAATCAGAATAATACTGCCTTCCTCAACTTTGGTAATGGAGAGGGTTTTATCCTTGAGGAGGTTTTGCAGGGTAGTGGTAATTTCCGTGAGTTGCTGTTGCGCGTCTTGATAGTTTCCCTTCAGTCCTAAGATGCAGCGGTTGAGCGTCGCCGTGAGTTGGGGAGGATGGTGAATTTCAGGCAGGTTCCCAAAGGACTCTTTCCATTTATCTCGAATAACCTGTAGGTTCTCTTCTCTCTTCGTTTGATGTTTGAGACAGAGCGAAAACTTCCAATATCCTTGATTTTTGGCTGATTCATGCTCCTTCAGAATCCCCAAATCTCGAAGGCAATCCAGGGCATTTTGAATCAGTTTGTCCCTCGCCGCTTCCAAAATCGGGTTCCGGCGATAGGTTTCTAATAAAACCCCTAACTCCTTCTTAGTAATCCCCTTTTCTATCCGCTTAATCTGTCCATTGCGCTGTTTTTGCTCAAGGATGCCAGACACCCTCAACTCGTCTGCCTTCACCCACTCCAGATTGAACTGAGCTTTGAGTGGGTCTGGGGGAATCGTGATCTCCTCATCAGCCAAAGCCAGCAACGCCGCCACAAAATCCAGACGGTCTTGCAAGTCGTCCGCGCTTTCTCCATACTTGCGGCTTTTTTTGAAAGGCTGACCCGATTTTCCCACCATGACGACCCTCGATAGAAAACTGGTGCTGGCTTGGGGAAACTTGCCCAAACGGGAGAGTTGCCCAAACCAGATAAAGCCAGTTTAGCAAGGGTTTCAGGATTTAACCAGTTGGTTGGATTGGGCTTTAGCCCAAAAAAACACTGACCTCAGAGACACAAATGAGGTCAGTCATGGCTAATCTACAAGACAAATTCAAACAACGGCAAGCCTTAGAAGACGCCTATGGGAATTTCGTAGAACCCTATGTTAATGCGGTGATGGAGATTCCGAACAACCCAGTGCCGACTCCTCCGGTTCGAGTTTGTCAGATGGGGACCTATCGGGTTTCAGGCTGGTTGCTGCTGACGCTGGTCTATTGTTGGTGGATGCGGGGACGGCCATGACTGTGGCGACGACCTTCCCCACCACTTTGGCTCAACATCCCAGAAACCGGGTGTCTTGAAGACACTTGGTTTCTCAACCAGGCGATCGCCTAAATGATCCAGTGGCATAATGAATTGTCAAGGGGCGATCGCGATATGGAGAGAAAATCTGGCTCCCTTTCTAGGTATGGCCACAGTCGCCACGAGCGCGAGGGGTTAGGGGACAATTACTGTAACGGGGGGATGGCTAAAGCGGCGCGTGATGTGCTGCTATAATCGGGTCAAATCCTGAATTGCCAATTGATAAGAAAACTATGGCTAGTATTATTCTTCAGGTTGATGAAGAGATTAAGGCGGCATTTGAACAGGCTAACCCGGAAATCCAGAAACAGTTAAGTCATATTGTTCAGTTATTTTTACGCGGAAATTTATATGACAAGCGTTTAACTGAGGTGATGGCAGAAATTTCAGAGAAAGCACAACAGTGATGATTGGGTAAAGGTTAATACGGTTATAGCTCAATGCTCAGAAACTCGGTTTCTTTGATTCCACGCAGCCTAAGACATTTCTAAAACTTGTTGCAGAGGAGCGGATAGTTCAATGGGCATAAAATAGGAGTTAGGATAGAGGTAATCTTCCCCTGATTCATCAATTATCCGCAGCATTTGATGACGATTCGCTTTTGAGTCAGGTAAGACTTGATAAATCTTGCGAACTTCTAGGGAAGCTGCATAGTCTGTATTTTTAATACATACAACAAATTTCATCGCTTTTACTCCAGTAGATATTTAATCTTGAAGTCTTTGCACCCAATGCCGTGAGCTTCATACCAATAAATCTCGGCTTCACAGACAGTGCCATCTTCGAGTTTTATAGTTAGCAATTTATCTGACTTAAAAAATCTTGATAGGTGACAATTTTTGTGCCTTCAAACTCTTGCAAAATCAATAAATCTGCATCTCCTGTAATCAGAAATTTTGCTTGGCTATCTTGGGCGAGTGCCAAGAGAAAATTATCTTTTTCATCTCGACAAACTGAAACCTCGGATTTGATTTCCACAAACAACGCAATAATCCCCAGGAGTTCCAAAAGCTCAGAGACTTTTTGGGGTGAAAAGTATTTTCTCAACTTAGGTCTTTGCGTCACCCGCCTAATTTCTTCTTGAAGTTGGTCACACAATATGATTTGGATCGTTTCGCTGACCATCAAGGTTTTAAGGTCGGCTAATGCTTGACCAATCAAGAAACTAATCCAAAGATTAGTATCGATAATGACCTTAATGGGCGGTTTGCTGGTCATAAATTTCTGTTCTTACCGCTTCGACTTCTTGGGTGATTTCTGCTAAGGAGATTTCATCAGTCTTGAAGGATTGGAGAAGATGAGTTAGTTTGCTATCTAGCAAGTCTTTGGATAAGGCTTCACTGAGTTTTAATTTATCAGCCTCCGGTAGTTGTTTGACGAGGCTCAACACTTGTTCAAAACTGAGGGAGAGTTGATATTGAGTTGGGTTCATCGTTTTATGGGGTTGAGGATACAGTTATATTTTAACTGGATTTTGAGAAAGCGTTTTCTTTGATGGGGCTTTACTCTTTCTGGATTTCCAGTTTAGCGAAGTGTTCTTGCACGAGGCGATGGATGAAGCGGTAGGGGCTGCCTTTTATCTGTCCAAATTGTGCAACCACTGGAGGAGAGTTGCCATCAAATCCGGGTCGCTTTCTAGGAATTGGGGGAGTCGGCACTCCGGGAGGGGTTGGGGGACAACCACGGCAATGGGGGGATGGCTAAACCGGGCGAGTTGATTGAGGACCGCCATATCAAAGCCTTGAGGGGATGGGTCTGTGGGTTCTTCGTAGAGGATGAGGGCAATTTGATGGTCGCTGAGGTCATCTTCGCAGTAGGCTTGTAATTCGGCAATGGTACGGGGTTTACCGTCGGGACTGGCGGGACAACCTGCTTTTTTCAAGGTGGTGTAGATTTGCAAGGCAGGGTTGCTGGGGTCGCTGAAGCGGCTGCCGTCGATGCAAATGGGTTGGCAATTGAGGGGGTGGGATTGGTTGGCTTGGTTGAGGATTTGGGAGAGAAGGGCGAGGTTGCACTGTTGGGTAAAGGGGGTGGGAGTTGCGGGGGTGTTGTCTTCCGCTTCGGGATGAGGGGTGGTGGGGGGATTGTGCCATGCTTGGTAAAATTCGGGATAGGAGAGATTTTCGGCACAGTTCCAGAAGAGTTTATAACACTCTAAATAAAGGTTAAAGTTGTCTCTATAGGTTTCATCGCTGAGATGGGAGTGAAGAGCAGAAATTATCATTTCTTTTTGTTCCTGGTTAGCAATAGTTCTCTTTAGATACTCAAAATACAAAGAATAATCACCTTCTAAGTAGTCAGATTGAATCAATTCGATTAACCGAGAGGTTGCCAATGTGCTTCCGTGGCAAATACCCTCAAAGGTTTGGTAAAAGCGAATATGACTGATAGGTGATTCTTCATGCGGCTTGTCTCTGGAAATTTTCAATAATTTTACAATGACACTAATTCCAAAATGACTACCCCACTCTACCTCCTTTAAATGCCAATTAATTTCTTTTAAAATATCCTGACTATCATTAGCGCCTATGATACCAACTAAATACTCAGTCGCTCGTTGATTGCTGATTGACTGACAAAAGTTTAAGCGGGTGCTGTAGGAGGGTAAGAGAGAAGCTGGAACTCAAGAGCATAGGAGCGTGCCTGATGCTGTCGTAAGAAGACCGAGTGTAAACAGGTGGCTTGACCGGGTTTGAAATAAAACGTCTTCAGTTGACGCCATCCGCGACCGGGCCGCCAAATCCAGCTATCGTTTTTGAGACGGATGCGATAATGCCAACCCCATTCCTGAGTCAAACCTCTGAGAACCTCTGTATGAGAAAAGCCCCGGTCAGCTAAAACGACCACTTTCACCCCTGAGGGCAAGCGACTAACGGCTTGAGCAAACATCTCTCGGTAATCTCGGTAGGCGACTGAGGCACTTGGGTGTTTGAGAACTCGCCAGACTAGGGGCAAAGTCCGCCCTCGATAGACCACCGCTAGACGCACCAGGCAGTATTGATTCCAAAATAGTGAAGTATCCAAGCTCAGATACATCACGGGGTCTTGCCACTCGGACAGAGCGCCTCGAATCAAGGGGGCGTACAAACGATGAGGGTTCAGGCGAGAGTTATGCAGCCAGCGACTCAGACGACGCTGCTTGCTTTGGGCATAATTGCCTCGACGAGGGATGTGTGGCAGCCATTGAGTGAGATTAACGCTGTCGCTGAAGAACTTGATAAAATAGGAGACAGACGAACCCGCAGCAACCTGGCAGCCGCCACGGGAATTTTAGCTGGGTTAGTCCTGGGTGAAAGCCTGATTCGTGAAATTATTAGGAGAAACTGCGGGATGACAACGGTTAGATGGTCCGGGCTAAGTCGCTAACGCCTGTTCCTGGGGACGCTCGGAGTCGAGACTAAGGGGAAATCCGGTCAGCCTTCTGGGTTCCCCCTCAGCCAACAGCAACTCTTATGCTATCTTAGAACAGTAGTCACTGGTTTCCCCGAGACGGTTAACCCTGATGAACTCCTCTCACCTGCTCAAACTCAATCAAGGACTCCTAGCAGGAACCGCCCTCCTGGGCTTATGTTCCATCGTCACCGGCGGGTTAGCGGGTGAAGCGGCAGGATTAGCCGTTCCCGTCTTAGCCGGATTTTCTAACTTTTTCGCGGGGATGACTGGCAATAATTTAGGCACAGTAATTGAGCGATTCCGCCAGAGTAGCGAGGTCCTGCGGAATGAAGATATCGCCAAAGCGGCAGGACGCACCGTAGCCAAAGCCTTGACCGAAAAAATCAGCCCCAACTATTCCGACAAGGAATCCTTAGATAAATTTGGCGATAAAATCGAGGAATATTGGGTGCAATGGGCCGAACAAGCCCAAACCCTGAACCTGTTTGAAACCCTCCAGGAAGACCAACTCTATCAGATTTTCAGCCAACCACCGGAACAGTTTACCGAGTATCAGGTGTTACCCGAACTGGAATGGCAGGAGGTGGTCACCTGGTTATTCCAACAGGGATGTGAGAGAGGGGTTTTGGGAGATACCCCGGAGAGTTATCAAGATGTCATCACCGATTTGGCGGCGGAATTAGCCCTTAACTTCAATAAACACTTCCGCCAAGTCCTGAAAGACGATGCCAACAACGGCGGGAAAGCCTTTGTGGGGATGTTATTTGACCTCCACGGGGCGACGTTGGCAAAAATTACCGAAATTCAACAATATTTACCCCAACTCGCCACCCGTGAAGATATTTGTCACGCCTTGCAGCAATTAGAAACCGGAATTCGGGATGAATTGGCTCAATTTCGGCAAGCGTTTCAGCAATACTTAGACACCACTCAACCCCAGTTTCCCCTCTCCCAAGATTGTACCGCCATCATTGAGGAAAGAACGCAGGATTTTGTCGGGCGGCGTTTTGTTTTCCAGGCAATTCGGGATTTTTTACAGCAAAAACCTAAAGGGTATTTTGTCCTAGAAGCTGACCCGGGCGTTGGAAAAACCGCAATTATGGCGCGCTTGGTGCAGTTACTGGGCGGGGGTTGTCTCACCCATTTTAATATTCAATCCCAAGGCATTGTCACCCCGGCACAGTTCCTAGAAAATATCTGCACCCAACTGATTCACGGCTATAACTTAAATTATTCCCCCCTACCGGCAAGGGCTACCGAAGATGGCAATGTTTTAGCCCGTTTATTGACAGAAGCGGCGAATAAACTCGCCCCCGGTAAGAAATTAGTGGTGGTAGTGGATGCCTTAGATGAAGTGGATGCAACCGGGCAAAGTAAGGGGAGTAATCTGCTCTATTTGCCCGATTCTTTGGTGGATAAGGTCTATTTTATTCTCAGCAAACGTCCCCAACAATTAGACCTCCCCTTAACTGACTATTTGACCAGGTTTGATTTAATGCAGTATCCAGCAGAAAGTGCGGAGGATGCGCGACGTTATGCCGAGAAACGCTATGGGCGAAGTCCTCAGATTCAGGAGTGGGTAACATCTCGTCAGTTAAGCTCAGAGCAGTTTTTAGGGACACTGGTGGATAGAAGTGCTGACCCGATTAAAGGGGTGCATAACTTCATGTATTTGCGCTATGTTTTAAATGACATTGAAAACGGAATTTATAAGAGTGAAAGTCTGGAAAGTTTACCGCAAGGGTTGCGGCGATATTATCGGAAACATTGGCGATTGATGGGCATGATGGCTGACCCGTTCCCGATTGATAAAGTTCGCACGATTTATGTGTTGTCGCTGCTGCGGGAGGCGGTGTCTCGGCGGTTGTTGGCGGAGTTGACGGAGTTGGCAGAATATCAACTGCGACCGATTTTGCGGGAATGGGAGCAGTTTTTGCGGTTACAACAGGTGGCGGGAGATACGCGCTACACGATTTATCATGCCTCTTTTAGTGATTTTCTGCAAGAGGAGGCGGAGGAGTCGGGGGTGAATTTGGAGGATATCAAACGCCGCATTGCTGACAATTTCAGCAAAGGAGCGCCGCTATGATGACGGCTTTGGGTCAATGGTTGAGGGAGCAGGACTCGGAAAAGCGTTTACATTTGTTGCGCCACCAACCGAGTTATTTTGCCGATGTGGGGGAAGTTGAGCGGTTGCGGGCTTGGCTGACGGATTTTGGGTTTTTGGAGCAGAAGTTAGGTGCGGTGGGGGTTGTTGCGCTGCTGAATGATTTTGATTTGGCGTTGGGGTTGGGAGGGGAGGAAGGGGGGTTAGGGCTGATTCAGGGGGCGTTGCGGTTGTCGGCTCATCTTTTAGAGCAGGATCAAACTAAGTTGGCGGAGCAATTGCTGGGGCGGTTGTTGTCCTTTTCTCAGCCTGAAATTGTTGCCCTATTGGAGCAGGCGAAACAATGGCGTGGAAAACCCTGGTTTCGTCCTCTCACCGCTAACCTCACCCCTCCAGGGGGGCCACTGATTTGCACCTTCGCTGGGCATAGTGGCGGGGTAGAAGCAGTAGCCATTACCCCCGACGGGAAACGAGCGGTCTCGGCATCCTATGATGAAACCCTGAAACTGTGGGATTTGGAGACGGGGACGGAACTGGCCACCCTCACCGGGCATAGTGACGATGTAAATGCAGTAGCCATTACCCCCGACGGGAAACAAGCGGTCTCGGCATCGGATGATACAACCCTGAAACTGTGGGATTTGGAGACCGGAACGGAACTGGCCACTCTAAAAGGGCATAGTGACATGGTATGGGCAGTAGCCATTACCCCCGAAGGGAAACGAGCGGTCTCGATATCGTATGAGAAA
>NZ_JAYFEQ010000863.1:0-4241 GCF_055795085.1 Phormidium sp. CCY1219
TCATTCTACCCCCTACCGCTTTTTTTGTCAACCGCTTCGGGCAACAATTTCGCGCGCATAGCCAAATGACTAATGACCAATGACAAATGACTAATGACAAATGACTAATGACTAATGACTAATGACTAATGACTAATGACTAATGACCACTCACACTAGAATGCTACAATAGCTGGCGATCGCCTGGAGTTAACCTGATGAAGTACGAAGCTTGTTCCCGACATTTACTCACCACATTTGCCACCATTTTAGATCCAAACCGCCAAGGGGCGGCGATCGAGATTGGTGTGGGAACGCAAGAGTATTATTTTGTCGATTTTGTGAAGCGGGGTTTTCCCACTCTGGCGGTAGAACCGATGCCGACGGATGATTTAGTACGGAGTTGTCAGCAGTTTCAGGTACCTTTAGAAGCAGCAGCGATTAGCGACAAAGATGGTCCGGTGACGCTTTATTTGGGCGAATATGAAGGCGATCGCAATATTAACTTGAATTCCTTAAATCCAGATTGGTGGGGAGTTACGACCCAGGGGAAAGAAAGACTGGATTTAGATATTGCTTCTCCAGGGTTGAGCGAAACATCTTCCCCCCGCGTGCAAGTACCTTCTTTCACCCTCAAATCTCTGCTGCAAAAATGGGGAATCGAACGAGTTTCTATTTTGAAGTTAGATACGGAAGGAAGTGAATTGGCAATTATTCAGGGATTGAGAGAAATTGCCCCAGCACAACTTCCGGATATCGTACAGTTTGAGTATGGTGGTGGTGGGTCTCGCCAAAGTCAGCAGGGCGGGTGGACAATGAAATATTTTAATAGCGCGATCGCCTCTTTAGAAATTCTGAAATCCCTCGGATATCAGTGGATTTTGCTGATTGACTGGCATTTGCCGGTGGTTAAATCATTTTCGATTGCAGAGATTGAGAATTTTGCCGAAATATTCCACCCGATTTCTCATGTGGGTAATGCAATTCTCTGCAAAAATGCCCAACTTGTCCAGCAGATTAATCTAGAACAACTCTGTCAACCTTATGTAGATTTTCCTCGCGAATTTGCCAAACATTTGGTGCAGTATGGATCGAATGAAGAAGTTCACAGTTTTAAATGGATATTGCCTTATGCGATTGTCCAGCAATATCGCCTGAAACGCCGCCCTTTGAGAGTGCTTGAGTATGGACCGGGGTGCAACAGCGAGCAATTTATTGCCTCGTTAATCTGCAAGCAAGTTGTTTCGATTGAAGATAATGAGGAGTGGTATCATACATTTGCCTCTGTGTGGGAAGCAGCGAGGGAAGAGATAGACATTGATTATCAACTCATTGACGTCACAAGTTATGAGGGAAAGGCATATTTCGAGGGACACTGTTGGACCGAGGAAGAAATTTTAAGCTATGTGGAATATCCGCTAAAGTACGGGAGGGGTTATTTTGATATTATTTTTATCGATGCCGGCGATCGCCAAGACGAAGTAACCATAAAAGGACGTACTTATTCCGGATGGCCTATTCGCAATTTAGCCTTAGAACTGGCGCATTCCTTATTAAGCGATAAAGGAGTGGCGATCCTACATGATGTTCCCGGTCCTTTCCCCGAAATGACTAGTGCTTTAGCAAGCAACATTCACCGCTTCAACTACACCCTTGCTGTTCCCGAATTTTGCACCACTGTCTTATCGGACACTTTAGACCTAAACCCCCTGGCAAATTCCCTTCGCAAGCTTTATTATCAGGTAAACCCTCAACCCTTCCCAGATACACAAGTAAAGCATTTCTCCACAGCAACCACCGATTACTCTTTAGGGAAATACTCTGCAAAAGCAGAGAACTCCGAAAATACACAATTGGCAACAATTTCTCGAATTACAATGTCCACTTTGGGGAGTAATGGGCGATTTGCCAATCAACTGTTTCAGTATGCATTTTTGAAACTCTACGCCAGCAAACATCACCTGCGCGTGGAAACTCCTGAGTGGATCGGACAGCGGTTATTTGGCCATCAAGACCCGCCGATTTCCCGGATTTTACCCGAAATTCGGGATAGAAGCAAGCAGATTGCTGAATCGCCGATTTTGAATGCTAAATCTCCACTCAAAGATGTGGATATTTGGGGTTATTTTCAGTTCCATACTCGCTACTATGCTTCACAGAAGGCAGCGTTTAAACGCCTGTTTCAGCCAATACCAGAAATTGAGTCTAAACTTACGCCAGCATTAAATCGCTTGCGCGCCCAAGGGAAAACAGTAGTCGGATTGCATATCCGTCGGAAAGACTATGGATTTTCCTACTTTTTCGTCACGCCGATTCAATGGTATAAGGAGTGGTTAAGTTCATTGTGGCAAACGCTGGAAAATCCTGTTTTGTTTGTCGCTAGCGATGATTTGGACAATGTAGTTTCTGAGTTTTCCGACTATCATCCCGTGACGGCGAACACTTTAGGGCTTAAATTGCCCGAAGCAGAGTTTTATCCGGATTTCTATCTGTTGACTCATTGCGATGTTGTCGGAATTTCCAACAGTACATTTTCGTTTGTAGCTTGCATGTTGAATGAAGATGGGAAACAGTTTTGGCGTCCGAATTTGGGCGCGCAAAAGCTAGTTCCTTTCAACCCGTGGGATAGCGAACCAATTTTGCGGGATAATAAGGTGGGAAATTGGACACCGATGAATTTATGTCCTCTGCGAAAACAAATCGCCGATCGCTGGTTGAATACCCGAAGCGATCGCCTGGAAATGACCTATCGCAGTGGTGTAGGTAATGACCATCGCATCTTACTGCAAATGGGCGTTCAAAATGAACCCGCTACTGACAGCGAAATCACTTTAATCGAGAAGTTAAATACTAATCTCGCTAAAGGGTTGTCCACTCCAGACAAAATTCGCTATCTGTTGGCGGCGATGCTATACTATCCAGCGCATCAGTTACCCTTTGATTATCAAGGAACTGCAATTCCCAAGTGGTTCTTTAAGGACTTCTGGCAATTTATGCTCTCTATTCCTCGTAGTTTCTCAAATGCAGAATCTGTCAACAACTATTTACTCTATCTTGAGGAATTATTCGATTACATCTATTTCCATATTTCTCGCTACCCCACTTCCCCAGTTTGGCGGTATGTGGCGCAGTATGTTGCAAAGTTCAATATCCTACATTCTCTGGGCGGTTTGGAGGAAAATATTGCGCCAATTGCAGCGAAACGCGCGGATATTATAGAATTCTCTTTAACCCTTGGAAGTCAGGCGATTGACAGGAGGGCGTTAAGGTGATTTAATGTCATTAGTCATTAGTCATTAATCATTGGTTGTTGCTTGTTGGTTGTTGATTGTTGGTAAAAGGAGTTAGCAAATCACTTTACGCCCTTACTCTACTCAACTTACGCCACTTAACTCGGATGTCAATCACCCCCGGTACTAACTTCCAACCAGCATTACTTCAATGAACCTACCAAAGATTATTTTTGTTGTTTGTCCTTAGTCATTGGTCATTTTTCCTGTGGTTAAATTGAGTGGTGAAAGAATTGGGGGTTGACAATCCCTGGGGCGATCGTCTAGAATGCAATAAAGTCGATCTGCCAAGCAGGACTTATGTGCAATGCATTGCTTGCATTTTGAGAAGAGAAACTATTCAATTGCGCTTCACCGACAAGATTAGTCCTTTCTCGTCAATCCACTAAGTTAACTAGGGCGATCGCCAACTAATTTCCAAGGTTGCTAACGTTACTCCCGTGGAACCTCAATCACCCCTGGCACTAACTCCCACTAGAATTAACTGGATGAACCACAAAAGACTATTTTTCCTCAATCTGCTGATTTGCTAATGTTGGGCGATCGAATAAGAATTGGGGGTTGACAATCCCTGGGGCGATCGCCTACAATGAATCCGATGGGCGAGGCAGGACTTGTGTGCAATGCACTGCTTGTTTGACGCTCGAGAGAAACTATTCAATTGCGCTTTAGAGAATATTCTCCTCCAAGACTCGATACCGATGTTGGGCAATCGCCGCAACTAATTTGCAAGGTGGCTAACGTTACTCCCGTAGTCATTAGTCATTGGTTGTTGGTTGATAGTCATTAGTCATGAGTGGTGGGTACTTCCACAAAGGACTAATCCCAAAGGACAGATGACTATTTTTCCGCAATCTGCTTATCTTCTCATGTTGAACCATCAAGCAAAAATTCTGGGTTGACAATCCCTGGGGCGATCGCCTACAATGAATCCGAGGGGCGAGGCAGGACTTATATGCAATGCACTGCTTG
>NZ_JAYFEQ010000864.1:0-1831 GCF_055795085.1 Phormidium sp. CCY1219
TTCTCATCTTGCAAGGCGGGAAAAGGTACTAAGAATAAAGAGTCGTGGGGAACGAAGATGACTTTATCCGTGGGGTTCGTGGGCAGTAAATCGGCAATGGGTGCGATTAACAGTTGATGCAGTTGGTGTAATTCCCGGTTCTCTCGTTGCGCGGTGGGACGAATTTGCTGTTGTGCCACCTGCTGATTGAAGGTAAAAGACCCTTCGCTGCGAACTTCCGTGGTTCCATCAACACTTTGAGCAACGGTGATATTCTGACGACAGACCTGGTTATCGAAACAACGGGCATCGGCAATTACTTTCGCCAACCAAGTATCTTGCTCTTGCCACAAGGGTTTGAGGTCAGTGCGACGGAAGCTTACCTCCCCCGTGGGTTCGATCGCCCAAATATATAGTTCCGATTCGACCAATCGCTCCACGTTTCCCACCAGAAAACCTTCCCGAATGTAGGAATATTGCACGATAGTGGCATTTTGGGCGGCGGCAATTTGTTTGATTTGTGCGAGGTCGGGAGGGGTGACGGTGAGAGCATTATCTGGGGTATCCGCAAGTCGTTGAGCGAGCAATTCCACAAATGCTCTGGCGCGTCCTCGTTCGGAAATTTCCAGGGCGGTATCGGTTTTATTCTGGGCAACCAGGACTTTTTGCAGCAGTTCGTAAGTTAATTTCTGTTGCTCGAACAGGGAAATTTTTTGCGCGTCGGTTAACCCGGGACGCAATTGTTCTCGCACTTCAATGGCTGCCAAAAAGTCTTGTTCTGCTTTGTCGTACTGTCCGAGTTTGTCGTAAACAACTCCCCGGTTGTTGAGCGTGTTGCCTTCCCCCGCTTTGTCCCCGAGAAGCCGTGCAATCTTTAACGATTGCAGGAAGTATTGCTCGGCTTCGGCGTACTCTCCCAGACTCGAGTAAACATTTCCCAGGTTGTTGAGGGCATTGCCTTCCCCCGCTTTGTCGCCAATCTCCCGTGCTATCTCTAACGATTGCAGGAAGTATTGCTCTGCTTCGGCGTATTCTCCCAGATTCTGGTAAACAGTTCCCAGGTTGCCGAGGCTACTGCCTTCCCCCGCTTTGTCGCCGAGTTGCCGTGCTATCTCTAACGATTGCAGGTAGTATTGCTCCGCTTCGGCGTACTCTCCCAAAGTTAGATAGATAATTCCCAGGTTGTTGAGGGCATTGCCTTCCCCCGCTTTGTTGCCGAATTGCCGTGCTATCTCTAACGATTGCAGGTAGTATTGCTCTGCTTCGGCGTACTCTCCCAAAGTTAGGTAAACAGTTCCCAGGTTGTTGAGGGCATTGCCTTCCCCCGCTTTATCCCCGAATTGCCGTGCTATCTCTAACGATTGCAGGAAGTATTGCTCCGCTTCGGCGTACTCTCCCAGACTCTGGTAAACATTTCCCAGGTTGTTGAGGGCACCGCCTTCCCCCGCTTTGTCCCCAATTTCCCGTGCTATCTCTAACGATTGCAGGTAGTATTGCTCTGCTTCGGCGTACTCTCCCAGATTCTCGTAAACATTTCCCAGGTTGCCGAGGGTAGTGCCTTCCCCCGCTTTGTCGCCGATTTCTCGTTTATTCCCTAACGATTGCAGGTAGTATTGCTCCGCTTCGGCGTATTCTCCCAGACTTAGGTAAACATTTCCCAGGTTGTTGAGGGTAGCGGCTTTCCCCGCTTTGTCGCCGAGTTGCCGATCTATCTCTAACGATTGCAGGAAGTATTGCTCCGCTTCAGCGTATTCTCCCAGACTTAGGTAAACATTTCCCAGGTTGTTGAGGGCGTTACCTTCCCACGGTTTGTCCCCAATTTCTCGTGCTATCTCTAACGATTGCAGGAAGT
>NZ_JAYFEQ010000865.1:0-344 GCF_055795085.1 Phormidium sp. CCY1219
CCAAAGAGAATCTATGAATAAGCGGAAATCACTCAGCCAGTACGGCTGGGTGTTGTTTGTTTTGGGGGGATTTTTTCGCCGAGGGATTTGCAAAATTGCTCAGTGTGGCTTGTAATTCCCCGGTGGTGGGAAATGGAGCTTATCGCTAGTAGCAACAGTCGAAAAAATATGTAAAGTTTTTTATCATTCCCTTGCAGAATCTAGAAAATGCGCTAAAGTAATAAATGAAGCGTTAATCAAGCATTGATGCTTCCCTGACAGATTCGCAAACCGTCCACATTACCCAAAAGAGGTTCAAACTGTTTCAACTCAAATCTGTCTCGTCTAACACCAACAACACCCGC
>NZ_JAYFEQ010000866.1:0-11074 GCF_055795085.1 Phormidium sp. CCY1219
GTCTTCTGGTCAGGTGAGCTTGGGAAAATAAAGTCTTACCAAGCCCCTCCCTTTAGGGATGGGGTTCCTGACTGTTGCACAGCCGCCCTAACTCAGGGCAAGGCGTAAACACAATGCCAATCAAATACCGACACAGCCGACAATAGACCTGAATCGTTTCTCCAAACAGCACTCGCTGTTTCGTCGTTGGATTCAGCGTCCATTTGTCGGTACGAATGATTTTGGTTGGCTTCTTGGTTCGCATAGCCATAGTTTAGCGCAAGGTGATGACTATAGCGACAAGATTCAGGAGTTGCGCTCATGCGGTTGCCTTGATTAAGTTTCACCATTTCTGTTCTGAAACACTCCATCGAAATCAAGGCTACGATAATTAGTTGCTGCCGTTCGTTGAGCAACACCTACCGTTAGCGATGTGGGGGAATGCGGCACTGGTTTTGTTCAACTCTGTGCAGAGATTCTCTGGGGCGATCGCCGTTCGCTCCCCCCACCCACTTTACCTGCCTCTGTAGCGGATCCCATCTCGCCAATTAATAGAGACACAACCCGGACCGAATGCAAAAGGTGTGTCTCTTGAAATGTTATTTATTTTTCCTGCCACGGACTGATTCTGTGGACACTAGGCAATTTCGCGCTCTGGCATGGCGCGATCGCGCATCGGGGCACTGGGCAACTCCACCAAGCGATCGAGCTGCTGTCGGTATGCACGGGGTTGCACCGAGGCAGAGAGTAAATCTGGCATCTCTTGCCAGCAATGCGGACAGAACCAATAAACACCACTGTGGCGAGCGTGGCGCAGCAACTGACTAGAACAACAAGGACAGTGGTTGGCAGTATTGTTAAACATAATTCCCAATTGGTTTCGGATTAACGAAAAATTTCAACGATAGAGAAAGGGCATGAAGCGAAATCAAACGGTGGCATCTATGCTCGCGGGCCACCTTCTTTCAGTTCCGGCGCAAGCTTCCTGCGTTGGATAAGTAGAGTTTATCGAAACCAATTAATAATCCGACAATCAATAACTGAACCATCCAAGGCGCTAAAGCAAAACCCCAAATAAAGCAAACGACCGCCGTTAATGCCGCGAGTACGAAGGGGATATCTGCAGAGGCTCGGAGATAAACACAGGCGGATCCCATCGAAATGGTTAGGAGAGTGAGGTAGGCAGCGGGCATAGGTTTCTACTCCTGGCTTTTCTTCTCAACGATTCGGAGCTTCATTCGCTCTATAGTTGAAGTTAAAATATGAATGTGAAGATGCCGTGAAGAAAAGGCTAGGGATCGACGAAATCTCTAAAGTTTTTTTGGAATAGACACTCTCGGTTGCCAGTAATAATCCGTAACATATGGGGCCACAAAACCGCCGGAGTTCTCTGTAATATGGTCTGGCAACCCCCAAGCACTTTTACCCAGTACCTCCACCTTAAAAAAATATTAAAAAAGCGCGACTTGCTGGAAGGGGATGCCCGATCGCGCTCTGGTTGCTCCCCTCCTGCTCAACCTGTGCTTTGCGATCGGTTTACAAATCACTGGCAACCGTTAGCTGTTTCGGTTGGCACCGATGAATGTAAACGGCGATACCTCTAGCATCCTCGCCCTCTAAATCCTCCACGTATCCCCCCCGATAGAGTTCCGCTTCCTTGGCACTCATAAACGGACCGAAGTAGTACGTACAGGCGGGTTCGGCAGTAACAATTTCTACCCACCAAGCCACTCCCAACTTTTCCAAGTAAGAGGTAAACGCCTCTTCAATCTGTTCTGCTAGCTTCATGCAATCCTGCCAGTATTTCAAAGGTTGGACAACTGAATCAACTATAATCAGCTACTTCAATCCTGTCAGTCATCTGAGATACTAAAGCCAGGTTGTGAAGAATTTGTGAAGTAAATTGTTAAAAAACTTAACTCAACTTCATAAAAACCGTTTTCCTCCCATAGGGATCTAATAACCCTGGAGCCTCTGTGATTTTGCAGGGCAGATCCGATGGTCTTCCCGGCGGTCAAAAAATGCAAATGGCGAGTCTGGGCACAACCATCGAACGCTTGGCACTTATCCCGCCTTTCGTTCTCCTTTGCGCTTTTGACTCGCCGAGCAAGCTGGTGGGATTGGCGGCGGGAAATTATGTGGACCAACCCAGGGTTTGAGCGACCTGAGCGGCTAGGTTCATCGGCTCGAACGGTTTGGCAATCACAGAAGTAATCCCAAGTTCGGAAAATTTGCGCTGGTCAGCGGAGAGGACTTTTGCCGTCAGTAAAATCACGGGGATGTTCTCGGTGCGCGGATGGGCTTTCAGCTTTTTAAAGGTGGCAGGACCGTCCATATCCGGCATCATTACGTCGAGCAGAATGGCATCCGGTTGCTCGGCTTGGGCTAATTTTATTCCATCATTGCCAGAACTGGCGGTCAGGACTTCCCAGCCGCCGACCATCTCTAAGCTGAGCTGAGCCACTTCTCGGATATCATCTTCATCATCGATAACTAAAATACGTTTGGAACTCACGGTGGGATTCTTATCCTCCTTCGGGAGGGTGCGGACAACTGAAAATAAAAATTCTCAAAAATCGATTTTATTATCTTTAAAACTCGCGGATTGAAAACACAGCGGCCTCGGGCAGCCGTACACCGCGATCGCCAATAGCTGGAAATCATACCCTCAGCCATAAGGAGCGATCGCTCCTTATGGCTGAGCGAAAAACGCGCGCCTTGCTGGCTCGCTCCCCTACATTGATAAGCAGGATTTCTTCTTATATTAACTTTTTCGAGTACCAAGCGTCGCCTCGTCTGACTAAAACCGAGGGTTTAGAATTGAAAATTGGTAATTGACAACCGAGTGTAGCGCCGAACCCGGATTTTCCAGACTCTCGGTCAACGGCGTCCCCCGGACCGAGCTACCGATCCCTTCTGCGGAAGGGCATTGAGCATCGAGAGCCGCTGGAATTAACAATTATAAATTTTCCTCGTGCAAAGGCAAGGTGAAATAAAACGAACTGCCCTCACCCACGACGCTGGCGGCCCAAATGCGACCTCCATGATGCTCCACAATACTGCGACAGATGGCCAATCCCAAGCCAGTGCCGCCCTTTTTGCGCGAGTCGGATGCATCGACTTGTTGAAACCGTTCAAAAATCGATTCCAACTTTTCTGGGGGGATGCCCCGGCCCCGATCGCGGATGTGAAAGCACACCGTGGGCTGCGTCATCGGGGCAGAGCAACGGTCCGAGTCACGGTTCGATCGCGGGTCGAGGGTCGCCACGGTGCTCTCGGACTGGCAAGATTCGGGAAAGGCAATGGATTCTGCCCTCGGCGCGATCGCCGCACTCAGCCAAACCGTCTCTCCTTCAGGAGAAAACTTAATGGCATTACTCAATAAATTGGTCAACACCTGAAAAATCCGATCTGGGTCTGCCTGGAGGGACAAATCTAACGGCGTCACCGATAAGCGAACATCGGCATGCATCGCCATCGAACGCAATGCATCGGCTGCTTGAAGCATCAAGTCAGCCGCATTGCAGAGTTGATAGACCATCGTCACCTTGCCTGACTCGATCCGCTCCAAATCCAGAATGTCATTAATCAACCGCACCAAGCGATCCGTATTGGAAACCGCAATTTCCAACATCCGCGATGCCTTTTCAGGGCGAGCGGTGAGCAGGCCCCCCGCCAGCAACCCCAAAGAGCCGCGAATCGAGGTGAGGGGGGTTCGCAATTCGTGACTGACCACGGAAATAAACTCATCCTTCATCCGTTCCACTGCAAGGCGTTCGGTGATATCCTTAAACGTCAACACGGCCCCGACAATTTTTCCTTGCTCTTGAATCGGAGTGGTGATATATTCCACCGGGAAACAAGAACCATCCTTGCGCCAAAACACCTGATTGGCTCCCTGATGAACTGCGCCATCGCGAATCGCCCCATATAAAGGAGAGGCCAATATCTCAGGGGTTTCTACATCCCCGGCGATCGCGAGCTGCTGGGGGTTGGACGCGGCCCGTGGTTCGCGATCGCCGAGGGCATTTTCCCTCGGGCGATCGCGCCCCACCGATCCCCGAGTCAGTGGCTTGTGTAAAATCATCCCCAGGGGCGCACCCAACAACTCTCCTGGAGGATATCCCAACATTTTCGCCGCCGCCGGGTTAACAAATGTGGTCTTTCCCTGAGCATCCATGCCGCAGATTCCCTCCCCGGCACAATTCAAAATCAACTCATTTTGATGGCGCAGGCTCTCGAGCGCCTCTTCCACCCGCTTGAGATCGGTCACATCCCGGGCGATGGTGGACACGCCGGTAATCCGTCCGGCAGGATCTTTAATCGGAGAAATCGTCAGGGAAACGTGAATTTGCGAGCCATCTTTACGCAAATGCACGGTTTCATAATGATCGATACTCGCTCCTTGCTGAATTCTTTCAAATAATCCCAACTCGCTATGTTGGCGATCGCGCAATACCAACCGGGAAATCGATTGTCCCTTCATCTCCGAAGCAGTGTACCCATAAATCCGCTCTGCACCGGCATTCCAACTCAACACGATTCCCTCTAAAGTTTTGCCGATAATCGCATCATCCGACGACTCCACAATCGATGCCAAGCGCAACAATTCCTTTTCGGCTTTTTTGCGTTCGGTAATGTCGCGCCCCAACACCACTAATCCTTTGCGGGTGCCGTCGGCGTGAAACAACGGCACTTTAATCACATCAAAAATGCGCGCCATGCCATTCACGCTCCCGATGGCTTCTTCCACATGGGAAAGTATTCCTTTCTTCCAGGCTTGTTCGTCGGTGCGTTCGCAGTAGAAAAATGCCTCGCTGTAAGACCGACTCATTTCGGCAAGCTGAGCGTCTGTGAGTCCGCGATAGTCTTTGCCTTCTAGCTCAAAGATTTTTAAAATGGCATCGTTGGCTTCTAACCACCCGCCGCGTTCGTCTTTAAAGCAGACAATATCGGGCATCGCATTAATCAGAGTTCGCAGTTGCTCTTCGCTTTCGCGCAATGCTGCTTCCGCCTGCAGGCGTTTGGTGATGTCGGTATGAACGCAGATTAATCCCACAAGCTGATGGTTGTCATCTTTCACCGCATCGGCGCGCAGCCAAATCGACACCATCGAGCCATTGCGCGATCGCATTTGCACTTCTCCACTCCAGCTTTTGCCCCAGCGAATTTTGCCAAATACCTGTTCCCAAACCGCGCGATCGCGAAACAAAATCCCGTGACCGCCTCCGGCATTCAGTTCTTCTACGCTATAGTTAAATAACTCTAAAAAGGCACGGTTGTGATAAATCGATCGCCCGGTCATATCGGTCATCGCTACCGCATCGCTGGTGCTTTCCACCGCTTGGGTGACGCGAATTAACGCCTCTTGTGCTTGTTCGCGATAGCGGATTTCTTCTTGCAGGCGTTCCAAGGTGCGGGTCAGTTCCGCCGTGCGTTCTGCTACCAATTCTTCTAAATGATTGCGATGCACGCGCAGTTCTTCTTCCGCTTGCTTGCGTTCGCTGATATCTTCAATTAAGGCGATCGCAAATTGGGGGGCAGATAAGCGTTCCCGAATTGCAGAAACGCTGACTCGCACCCACACCCAACTGCCATTGGCACTGATATATCGCTGTTCCACTTGGTAGCGATCGCGCTGAGCGCGCAGCATTTCTCGAAACAGTTTATGACTCGCGCCAATATCTTCCGGATGGGTAATCTCGGCAAAGCGTTTGCGGGAAAGCTCTTCTTGTCGATATCCCAGCATTTCCTGCAGTTGGGCGTTGCTCTCGATAAATCTTCCTTCCAAGTTCAACAGGCTCATGCCAATGGGAGAGCCTTCAAAAGTGGTGCGAAATCGGTTTTCGCTGGCGCGTAATGCCACTTCTGCTTGTTTGCGTTCGGTGATGTCGCGACAGGTATAAAGCACGGTGCCGCGATCGATTTTGACTCGCTTTACACTCACGAGTAAGGTATGCTTTTTCCCGCTTTTTCCACGAATCGTCCGCTCGATGTTGTGAATTTCTCCCACTCGGGCAAGATGGTGGGCATCGAACAGTTTATCCCCTAATAATTTCCGAATATTGCCGGTTTTATACGCTTGTTGCACTGAGTATTCAAAAATCGCGGACACTGTGGGACTAATATAGGTAAATCCACCTTGATTATCGGTAATGAACACGGCTTCGGAAATGTTGCTTAAGACGATCCGATGCAGTTCTTCGCTGTGGCGCAATGCGGCTTCCATTCGTTTGCGATCGCTCAAGTCTCTGGCTACGACGAGCAAATCTTTTCTCCCTCCTCCTTCCCCTAAGGGTGTGGCGGCAAGTTCTACGGGTACGATGGTTCCATCTCGGCGAATTAACTGCACTTCCACGAATGAAAGGGGTTGTTGTTGCTTTTGCACTTGCTGCAACAAGTGGCGCAGTTGGGAATCTCCCGGGGAAACGAAATCGAGCATCGATCGCCCGATTAGCTCTGCTGGGGTCGCCGCACCGAGGAGTTTGGCTCCCGCTGTGTTGATTAGGCTGATTTTATCGTGGCTGTGTACTACGATCGCTTCTGGGGAGAGTTCCACTAATTGTCGATAGCGCTCTTCGCTTTTGGTAAGGGCGGCTTCGGCTTTCTGGCGGCGATCGCGATCGCGCAGGGCCATAATTCCATAGGCTAAATCGCTTGCCAGTTCTTCTAAAAGCTGCACTTCTGCAACATCAAACGCATTGGTAATACCCCCATAAATCTGCAATGCCCCAAAGGCTTTTCCTTTGCCAATTAAGGGCAAAGAAATGGTGGAATACAACCCGCGCGCGATCGCCGCACTGCGCCAAGGCTCCAATCTGGGATCGGTTTCGATGTTCTGCACGACGCAGGGTTTTCCGTTGCGAATGCTCTGGCTGGTTAGTCGGATGGTTGCTTCTACCTCATCCCCCCAGATCTCAAACATGCAGCCATTGTTGGCTCTATCTCCCGCACAAGCAACGGGTTGTAAAATTTGCATGTCGCTTTCTCCCCCACTTTCTGGGCGGGCAAATGCCACCCAGGCTAACCGATATCCGCCGGTTTCAACGATAATGCGACAAATTTCTTCGAGCAGTTCGGATTCTCGGGTGGCTCTTACCATTGCTTGGTTGCATTCCCAAATGGTGGTTAAGGCGCGGTTCAGGGAACACAATTCCATTTCTACTGCTTTGCGATCGCTTAAGTCGTGGATAATTGCCGAAAATCCTACTAATTCTTCACCCACTTCGTACAAAGCGGCGATCGTCATGCTGGCCCAAAATCTCTCCCCATTTTTGCGAATTCTCCACCCTTCATCTTCGCATTGTCCGGCGGTTGCAACTAGTTGCAGCTCTTTTTCCGGTTTGTTACTTTGGATATCTTCTGGAGGATAAAATCTGGAAAAATGCTCTCCCATAATTTCCCGGGCTTGATATCCTAAAATCCGCTCTGCTCCTCTATTCCAACTGATGATTTCTCCCTCAGCGTCGAGCAGCACGATCGCATAGTCCCGAATCCCTTCCACTAATAAGCGAAAGAGTTGTTGCACCGGCACTCTAGACCTTTGCTGCGGCTCTCTACTCCCTCTTTTTCCTCGTCGTCTCTTTCCTCTCCAAGGCGAGGCTAAGGTTGCCGTCTCCCTCTGCCTCTCTAACGCCTTGGCTTCTTTTTCACTCTCCGTTCGGTCGTTTTTTATGCCGCTTTCTC
Source organism: Phormidium sp. CCY1219 (assembly GCF_055795085.1). Classification (NCBI taxonomy): domain Bacteria; kingdom Bacillati; phylum Cyanobacteriota; class Cyanophyceae; order Oscillatoriales; family Oscillatoriaceae; genus Phormidium; species Phormidium sp. CCY1219. Next base: position 7,666 of record NZ_JAYFEQ010000866.1, read on the forward strand.
CTCGGGAAAGGGTGCTTGCTGCCAACTCTCTCTCTCGCAACAATTTCTCGATTCGATACTTTAATTCCGCTGCAGTCCCCGAGCCGATAATAATATCATCATACAAGGCTTTACCTCTGTAATGTTCTCCCTCTGTTTCTTCTGCGTTTCGCAAATTTTCCAGTTCTCGCTCTTCTACTACTAACAGCACGGGAAACTGTGCCTCTAAGGGCAATTCTCTTCTCTCCCTCAGTTGCAGTTTATATCTGGATAACCCCGGTTTATCGACAATGCAAGCTTGAATACAATTCTGGCCGCTTGCCGATTCATTTAACCATTTTTTTATTTGTCTCTCTTCATCTCTTTTTCGTTGAGTTTTTGAGGAAAATTGCAAAATATCGTAGTGACTGGCTAATTGCTGCGCCAGTCGATTTCGTTTCTGTAGATCGTCTACTCCGAGCAAAATGCGGTTCATATTTCACCCTTTCTTTTGCTTATCCGCCTCGAACTGTTGCTGTCCTACCCCACAACCCACCCCGGCGCTGTTGGGCTAGGATTTGTTGCTGACGGGCATCTCTCGTTCACCCTTATTTTTACCTTAAACCGACCTCAAGCTTTCGGCAGGTAAGGGGATTTCCGATCGCTCAACTTGAGTTGACCTGGAAATGCACTGTGGCTGACCCCAGTTCGGTTCCATCCCCTTGGCATTCCAGGCTCGATCTGAGAATAATCGGCATTGAAAGGCGATCGCCGCACCGATTCATTGCGCCCTATCTTGCTCCCTGTCTGTTTCCCTTCTTTGTTAATTTTTATAAATTTATGTTAATTCTTTATCCAGTGGCGCAATAATTCGATTTTACCTGCAACCCCAATCAATGCAAAGCCTGTTTCACCATACTATCTTGAAAAAAAAATACAGACGCTAGATGCTGCGTCTGCAAGGTCAAACCCTGTTCGCTTTCCTGGCAACGAGAACGCTCTCGCCGCCGAAAAGGATTAACACCGACGCATTTGGGTCAGCAGCAATACAATTTCATCGATCGCTTGGCGCAGTTGGCGCGCCCGGCGATCGGATTGATTCACCATAATGCTAAAAATCAGGGTATCGTACTCGGAATTGGGAACGTATCCCGATAAGGCGGAAACGCCGGTTAAGGTGCCGGTTTTGGCGCGCACTTTCCCCTCGCCGGGGGTGTCGCGAAATCTCCATCGCAGGGTACCGCTGACTCCCCCGACGGGTAAGGAGTTGCGGTAAATTTCGCTGTTGGGAGAATAGGCAAAAGCTCTGAGGGTTTGCACTAGGGCTTCGGGACTGACGAGGTTCTGTCTCGAGAGTCCAGACCCATCTACTAATTCGTAACTGTCACTATCCACGCCTATTTCGCTTAATGCGGCTTCTAGCACTTGCAAGCCGGCGGCGATGGTTTCTTCGGGTAGGGCTTTTTTGGCTTTGTTTCCGGGATTGGTACCGAGCGATCGCAGCAAGACTTCGGCATAAAGATTGTTGCTCTTCTGATTCACCTGCATCACCAGTTCCGATAGGGGCGGCGATTCAATGGTGGCGAGTTCTCGCTGTGCGGATGAAGGCGTCGCCTCGTGGGTGACGAGTCCTCGTCCCGCTGTAATCCCGACTTTGGCAAGGGCTTCGCGAAAGTGTCGCAAAAAAAAGTTGCCCGGATGAGGCGTCGCAACGTAAATGTCTTCCGGTTCGGATCCGGCCCGCAATTGCCCGCTGAGGCGAATCACTGGCGTGGCAAAGTCTCGCCCGACTTCTAAAAATTCCGGTTGCGAGGATGCAACGGTAATCGCATTGTTCTCGATCCGCCAGCGCATGCCTTCGCGGGGATCGGCCCAGGTGACGCGCAAGGGGTCTCCTTGGTTCTGCGGCCACACTTTTAGCTCGATCGCGTTTTGATTGTAAATTAAGCTGTTCACCGGCGCGCCATACCCGGCTTGCACGTCTTCCCACTCCCAGTTGGGGTTGAAGGGTAATCCCCGAAAATAGCTGTCGTCGGCGATGATTTGTCCGATTTGCTCGATTCCTTGGTTGTGCAGTTGTTCGGCGATCGCTTCGAGTTGGCTGGCGGTAATGCTGGGGTCTCCGCGCCCTACTATCCGCAAGTGTTCCAGGTTCCCGGGGGTGCTGTCTTTGCCATACACGGAGGTGCGGATGCGAAAGTTGGATCCGAGATGGTGCAAGGCGGCGGCGGAGGTGAGCAGTTTGGCGTTGGATGCGGGAATAAAGTAGCGATCGCTCTCTTTTTGATAAAGGGTGGGGTTACTTCCAGAGTCGAGGGTCTCTACTAATATGCCCCACCGCGATCGTCTCAATTCGGGCCGGTTGATAATCTGCGCGATCGCTGGTTCTAGTCTGGATTGACAAATCCCTGGGGCCTCTGCAACGGCTACGGTGGGGGTCATTCCCGCAATGATGCCGCAAATTAAGCCGAATATCCCCGGTTTGCGCGATCGCGGTTTCTGGTTGTGCGTTTTCTGCAGCGACAATAACCTTGCCATCTTTCCTCTACTTCCCTCTATCTTTTCTTGACTCATACTCTGTGTTTTCAAACAACGATTTGCTGCTTTGTACTTGGAAAAGCGCCGGATCCACGAAGGTATCGGCGCGATCGCCGAGGTTTTCACTCCCGACGCCTTCTCGTCAGGGATAACTTCCCTCTAAAACCGTAGAACCACGGCAACAGAGCGCTTTTCGGGGGATGGAGACCCGAGTTGTTTTCCCCGGCGCTTTACCTAATTTCATCATCGGCTACAGCAGTAACTTGCTTTTATGTAAACCTTTGTTTCATTTTCTGTCATTTCTGAGAAAATCTCCGCAAAGGAGCTAAAGTAATAAATGAAGCGATAAGCTTCCCTGGCAGATTAAAACAGCCAAGTTCACATTCACTTATCGAGGTTCCACGCTGTTACATCTCATATCTGTCTCGTCTAACCCCAACAACACCCACTTGATGCGGGCTGATATATCCTCAACTGACTGAAAGGCAGCAATGCAACTGAAATTTTAATTTCGGTTTATCTGCAAAACCTTCGCAACCAGAGGAAGTCACTCGGCTAGCTCGGTGGGTGTTGTTTGTTTGCGCCGCAATTCTCGGAATTTTTCCTACTTCAATTCGCCGGGGGAATGGCAACTCTGATGCGATCGCTTCTATCTCCCTTCCCCTGAGCTTTTCAGGGTCATTGTCTGTTTCTGGCTTTTACAAAAGTACATAAAAAGGCAAGTCAATACTTTTTTTTTGTAAAGTTTATTGTCATCCGCTTGCATTTCTGAAAAAACGCGCTAAAGTAATAAATGAAGCGTTAATCAAGCATTGATGCTTCCCTGACAGATTCGTAAACCGTCCACATTACCCAAAAGAGGTTCAAACTGTTTCAACTCAAATCTGTCTCGTCTAACACCAACAACACCCGC
>NZ_JAYFEQ010000867.1:0-1713 GCF_055795085.1 Phormidium sp. CCY1219
TGGCAGTTCGGACAACACCCTGCGCTTGTGGACCCGCCAGGGGGAACCCATCGGCGAACCCTGGCGCGGCCATCAGAGTTCGGTCAGCGCCGTAGCCTTCAGCCCGGACGGCGAGACCATCGTCAGTGGCAGTGGGGACAACACCCTGCGCTTGTGGAACGGGGGGGATTGGAAAAATTGGCTGCAAATGGCCTGCAATCAGTTGCAGTATCATCCGGTTTTGGTAGCCCCAGAAACCGATACCGCCCGCGATGCTGGTGAAACCTGTCAAAAATATGCCTGGAGTACCACCGAGTCGGCACAGTTTTTGGTGAGTCAAGGCAAGGCTTTAGCCCGGGATGGCGATTTCTCCGGGGCCGTGACTCACTTCAACCGCGCCTTGAAACTGGACGACTCCCTCGACCTGGACCCGGAAGCGAAAGCCACAGAACTTGCCGTCCCCGCCTTGATAGCACAAGGGGAAGAGTTGGCCCGGTCAGCCCAAGTAGAGGAAGCGAGAGAGAAATTCCAAGCCGCCTTGAAACTGGACGACACCCTCGACCTCGACCCGGAAGCGGAAGCCATCGAAATTGCCACCTCTAGTTTAGTGAAACAAGGGGAAGAACTCGCCGGGGAGGGTCAAGTTGACGAAGCCATTGCCAAATTCCAACAGGCGGTAAGTGTGGACGAGACCCTCGACCTGGACCCAGAAGCGAAAGCCACTAAACTTGGCGTCCCCGCTTTAGTGGCACAAGGCAAAGAACTCGCCAGTGAGGGTAAAGTTGACGAAGCTGCCGCCAAATTTCAAGCTGCCTTGAAATGGGACGAGACCCTGAACCTGGACCCGGAATCGGAAGCCATCCAAATTGCCACATCATCTGCATTAGTGGAACAAGGGAGACAACTCGCCCGCGAGGGTCGCGTAGATGCAGCGGTTGAGAAATTCCAAGCCGCTTTGAAACTGGACAACACCCTCGACCTAGACCCGGAAGCGGAAGCGAGAAAAATTACGGCGGCGGCTGTAGCGGACAAGGCGAAGCAGTTGGCGGAAGACCGGCAGTATAAAGCGGCCATTGAGGCTTATACCGCAGCGGAGAAACTTGATGCCAATCTGGAAATTTCTGCGGTAACTTGGAATAATCTGTGTTGGTATGGTAGCTTGCGCGGTGAGGCCGAGGTAGTGATGCCTGCCTGCGAAAAAGCAGTGCAATTAGCACCGAACGATGCGGGCGATCGAGGCAATCTGGGAATCGCCAAAGCTCTCACGGGAGATACGGAAGGCGCGATTCAAGCGTTTGAGACCTTTCTTGAGTTAAGTGAGGATGAAGAGGCTAAAGAAATCGTGCAGGGATATATCGATACCTTGCGTGCTGGAGAAAATCCGTTTACCGAGGAGGAGATTAAACGCTTGTTAGGGGAATGAGTTCGGTGCGTGACCCCGGCGCTTGGCATGGAGTGGCGCGGGTCACGCACCCTACGGGCCAGAGGTGCTATAGGGTCATCCATCGGGGTGGAGGCGGAGCCTCGGGAGGGCCGTTCCCAGGCATGAGCCTGGGAACGAGTTATAACGAGTTATAATTAGTCCGCGTAGGCGGACTTGGCTTGCCCAGGCGCGATTTCAATCGCCCGCTAGATGAGGTGCTTGTGTATAATCATCCAGGGTGGAGGCGGAGCCTCGGGAGGGCCGTTCCCAGGCATGAGCCTGGGAACGAGTTATCAGGGTGGAGGCGGAGC
>NZ_JAYFEQ010000868.1:0-3887 GCF_055795085.1 Phormidium sp. CCY1219
AACCCAGATCTCAAAGGTCTCGGCCCAGAAGCCCGCGCCGTACCGCCTAAGCGGTCGGCGTCGGGAGTACGTCACGTAAACTTTCGGTCTCAGCCCAGGGGCCTGTGGGCTTTGGGACACACCCAATTATCGGGCAGGAGGTAGGGCCACCCTTCTTGCACTGCTTCCAAACAGACGCAATGCAGGGTCAGTTGGCAGTCAAGCAGTTCGAATTGTCTGGCTTCGGCTTGGGCGCTGCACAGTTCGGCGATCGCTTCGTTTTTGAATTCTATGGTCTGGTGGCATTGCACGCATACCAGATGATGGTGGTGTTCTGAGGGTTTGTTCAGTTCGTAGTGTTTGTGGCCTTCGGCAAATTCTAGTTCCCGCAAAATCCCTAGCTGCGCCATTAATTTTACGGTTCGATAAATGGTGGATAGGCTGACTTTCTCTCCTTCGCGATCGAGCCAGTAGCGCAGTTCTTCGGCACTCAGATGCTTGCCCTGGGGCAGGGTTTGAAAAACGCGCAATATCTTCTCTCTCTGGGGCGTCAGGCGAAATCCCCTCTGTTGAAGTTCGTTTTTGAGTGCTGCGGCGGTGTAAAAGGCCATGATAGTTCGCTTGCATCGGCTGGATGGTTATGGATGATGTTGCGGTGGGGGTGGGGTTTGAGCCATCATCCGGCTGGGCCTGGGGCTGCTTTCTTCCCCTCGCTCGCCCACATTGGGCATCAACTCCGAATCAGTCATGCTCAAACCCGCTTGGGTGGGCAATTGAAAGCTATCTCCTCTAGGACGGGTCTCGGCCTTATTGAAATAAATATTCAATAAGCCAATGGTTAACAGTAATACAGAATTCGGGACTTATTGCAAGTCTTTTTTGATGAATTTTTGTGACATCTTCTTCAGAATTGCCTCAATCTCTCTATTTTTCTCGCCCTTGTCTCTCGGAATTGAGGAGATTTTTGTCCGATAAAGGGCGAATTTAATGAAAAAAACTATCAATTTATCCAGTAGCGGCGAACCCCCCGCAACTCTTGCGCCGACGCAGGGGAATTTTTAGGCCAGGGTTTGACCACAATTCGGAGGGATGCGCGATCGCTTTCCCCCGCGCCCGTTTCGCCTCAACCCCCGCCATTTCCCACTCTCCCCCGCCCATTTTTTAAGGCAGAGCAGTATTTGTCTGCTCTACCTCTGGGATTGCGTTCTATGCACAAAGGTGACTCAGGCACGAGGGCTGCAACTCGCTCACGGGTTGGGTGAGCCACGGGTTGCCCCCCGGTTATTGTCTTGCTGAATTGGACAAGATGCGGTTGTCCTAATTTATGGAGGTTGACTTGCTTTAAATTTCACAGCTTGTAGCAACCGCCACAGCTTAGACCGAAACCACTAAGCTATCGTTGGCTAAGAAATGCGCCAGATGATAGGCCCGCTCTTCGGTTTCTAGAAGAATTTTTTCGTACAAATAGCGGGTCGCGCGATCGCCTAGGCTTTCCGCTTGGCTTGCCTGTCGCCGCAATAACTGAATCATCGCCTGTTCGGCACTCAAGTCGTTTTCTACCATCTGGCGAGCATAATACAACCCATCGGGTTCGAGAGTGAACTCGCACAGTTGCGCTAACTGGCTGAAACTGGCGGCGGGAATCCCCCCTAATCCGTTGAGGCGCTCTCCTATTTCGTGAATGTGCTCATGCACTTGTTCGTAACTGTCTTGGAAAAACTGGTGTAAGGAGTAAAATTCGGCTCCTTCTACCACAAAATGATGCTTTTGGTACTGCAGGTACAATCCCTGAAAGCTTGCCAACAAGACGTTTAATCCCTCGCACACCGGCACGGTTACGGCGCGATCGAGCAACAGGGGATTGTCTGCTACTTCTCCAAAGGGGCGCAAGGCACTCTGAATTTTAGCCATTGTTTTGGTTCTCCTCTCATTTGCAACAACTGTTGCTTAATGAGAGGAGCCTAGCATCTCGCCTTTCTGGCGTTAAGTACCTGGGATACAAACTGGCAAAAGTTTTCCGCCGGGAAAGGGAATCGTTAACTATTGTGAATTATTTATCTGTTACTTTGGTTGTTTCTCGCTGTAATTCATCTGTTGCTGATAGTTTACTGAGGATATGTTATAATGAAAATAGATTTTGACAGGGTTGAGAGGTTACAAGTACGCTAGCCGTGGCGCTGGCGGCTGGATTGAGGCGCGATCGCCGCCATAGTCATTTTTCTAGCCGAGGCTTATTGTAAAGTTTTATGAATTTCCGGCTGAAAACAGATGAGAATCTTTGTCATTTGCGGTAGGGTTGATGAAGACCGAACAACGGCTTGCCTCGGCAAATTGTTAAAAAAAAATTAACGACAGGGGGAGGCCGCTATCTAGTTACTGAAAATTTTTTGCAGTTTAGAGGGCGATCGCATGGAGTCATCCGAGCAAAAATCACACACCGGACAGATGCTAGAAGTTCACGGCAGCAATAAGTGGCAGATGTATCGCCGCTTACAGGAATTGGGGATTTCCTGTTGGTGCGAAGCGAATCAACCCTTGCGAGTTCCCTTAAATGCGGGGACGGCGGTACAGTTTTGGAGCGTTTCGCAGCAGTTGCAGATGTCGCGCCCAAGGTTAGTCCAGTGGTTGGAACGCTGCTGGCAGGATTAGTCAGCGATCGCTGGTTTATCGCCCCTGCAAGTTTGGGATTGGGGTGTATCCCGACAGCAGATAAGGGCGGGTCATCGAACGATTAGGACAGTCATCACAAGGAACAGGAAACAATGGGTAAGTCTAAAAAACAAACGTCAGAACTCGAGTTGGAAGGACGCTTCCTCGGCTTTGTCAGCAAAAAGAAAGGCAAGGCGGGCAAGCAATTCGGTCTTTCCACAGATCGCGGAGAACGCTGTATCACGCTCGATTGCTCGAAAAAGGAACGCGCCGTATGGCAAGCGCGCTTGACCCCCGGCGACTGGGTGCAGGTTGAGGGTGAGAAAAAATTCAACCCGAAAAGCGGTAAGGTGAAATTAAAGGCCGATCGCATTGTGCTGCCCGTCGGAACTGCATCGTCAGCGCCCCAGGAAACTGAAGAATGCGCGATCGCGCCCCACTGTCCGATTGCCGACAATTGCTCTCACTCTCAGACTAACGGCAACGCAGAGAAAACCCCCCGCAAAAAGAAAGCCTCGATTTTGGTTTGTCAAAAGTCCGCTTGTCGCAAGCGCGGCGGGAGTGCAATCTGCGACGCCCTGCAAGACCATTTGCGCCATCATGGGTTAGACGATGCGGTGACGATTAAAGGCACCGGCTGCATGAAACGCTGCAAAGCCGGACCGAATGTGATTGTCATGCCAGATAAAACCCGCTATAGCAAAATAGACCCCCAGGAAATTCCTCACTTGATTGCCAACCACTTTTAATGGTTCGGCAAGCACTTCGGTGAGAGAATTGAGAATTGAGAATTGCAAATTTTGTTAATTCTCAATTCTCATATTTTTGGGCGCTAGAGTAGTGTGAGAAAATTGAAAGGCGGGAGATTGAAATCGCGCCTTAGCAGGTTAAGTCCGCCTACGCGGACTAAGATTACGGCTGGTGGATTGGGGTGAAAAAGGGTTTTGGATTAAACGACATATATTATACCATAAAAATCCGCAATTGTCAAGCTTTTAGAAGAAAATAATATTGCAGATTGATAAGCACTTAGGCAAAATAATTTGCACGTTTTAACTCGTTCCCCCAGGGGGGAAGGTTTCTCCAGAGCTACCGCCTCCCCCCCAATAAATGCGACTGCGAAGGTTTGCACCCTTGCTTAACTGTATCCCATCTGGGGGGGGTAAGTGCGTTTCGCACTTACCCTACGGGATTACCCGACAGTGAAGAAGTCCTCCACGCCGAGGGTATTGGCATCGATGCCAGTGAGAACGGCGAGC
>NZ_JAYFEQ010000869.1:0-5559 GCF_055795085.1 Phormidium sp. CCY1219
CGGGCAATCCACAGGCAATCGCCGGGTTAGTCAATTTAATCGCCGAGTCTGAATCTGAATATACCCGCAGGCTAGCGGCAGAAAGTTTGGGGAAAATTTTGACCACAGAAGAACAGATGCCGCCTGTCGTGAGTGTTTTGAAAGATTGCTTATCCGATGAAGCTTATGAAAATGACTTCGATCGCTTCGAGAAATCCTTCCAAGTCATCTGGCATTGCGCCCAAAACCTCCCCTATCCTGTATTTTATCGCGCTTGGCATAGTGAGGAGGATAAAGTAGAACCGGAAAATTTAGCCGAATTACCCCAGCGCCTTCATGCCAAACTGGAAGAAATGGGATTAATATCATCCCTCCAGTTGATTTGCATTGACGGGAGCAAGTTTATCGATAAAGACAATCCCGCTGCCAAAATCTACAACGAAATGCGCCGCGCTAACTGTCCCAAAAGCGATGAGGGCACCCCGAAAACAATGGCGGAATTGCAATTCTATTGGGACGAATTGACGTTAGACTCGGAACAGCGTATCGTTTTAGTCTTCTACGAAGCGCCAACCGGCAGCGAAGCGGGATTTAGTGACAGGTTCCTCACGGATTTAAGCAAGTTTGACGGGGCGATTTGCGTGGTGAGTGAGGCGCAAGTCAATGGGTTGGAAACGTTTTCGCCGAGTCAAGTGCATTGGGTGGCGGATATGGTAGCTTGGATGCAGGATGTGAGGTAGAGAAATGGTGATGCAGGGGAGGGCAGGGCTGATTTATACTAAATGAGAGTTAGTTGACCAAGGTGGGATGTGAATGGCTCGGCGAGGTTGACTCACAAGGAATAAAAAGTGGCTGTAAGTTACTCACATTTGCCTTCAAGCTCACCGCACGCCCCAAATCTTAATGGTGCGATCGCCACTGCCACTGGCGAGGGTATGACCGTCGGGACTAAAGGCGATGGATTCCACCCAGCGGGAATGAGCGGAAAGGGTTTCCACCAACTCCCTGGTATCCAAATTCCACAACTTAATTCTCCCGGTCAGGGTACCGCCGGCGACGGTTTCTCCATCGGGACTAAACGCCACGGCAAACATAGTTCCGGCATGACTGGCAAGGGTAGCAAATTCCGCGTCGGTACTCAAATCCCAGAGCTTAATCGTATTATCCGCACCACCGGAAGCGAGCACCTTTCCATTGGGGCTAAACGCCACGGAAAACACGGTTCCCACATGACCGGAAAGCTGACGAACCGGGGCATTATCGAATCCGCCATCGGAATTGGGATCGGCCAAATTCCACAACTTAATCGAACCATCTTGAGACCCACTGGCGAGGGTTTTGCCATCGGGACTAAACGCCACGGAAAACACAGTTCCGAGATGACCGGAAAGGGTACCCAAAGAATAGCCCCCTTCCAGATTCCACAACTGAATCGTGCCATCTTCCGCGCCGCTAGCGAGGATTTGGCTATTCGGACTGATAGTGACGAAAGACACCCCAGTGGGTCTGGCGGAAAGGGTATAAAGGAGTTCCCCAGTGACCAGATTCCAGACTTTAATCGTGCCCCCATAGCCATTGCTGCTACTGGCCAGAGTTTTGCCATCAGCGGCGATCGCCACGGAGGAAACCATTTCTCCGGCTTCCGAATGGCCGGTGAGGGTGCGGATCGGCTTGCCGGTGTGCAGATTCCAAATTTTAATCGTCCCGTCAAAACTGCCAGAAGCCAAAATTTTACCTTGCTGGCCGATCGCCACGGATCGCACGTCTTGAGAATGACCGGTGAGGGTATTAGCCAGGGTAATCTCTTTAAAAGAAATATTTTGGGCGATCGCCGGAATCGAGCGAGCAGAGGATCCAGTGCCAGGTCTCCCTTCCACCGCCATTTGCGCCGCCGGAGGGCGATCGCCGTTCCCAGAGGGTTTAGCCACAGCCGGCGAAGTCGCCACCGACAGGTCCAAATTCGGAGAAGACACCGGAGAAACCGACTCTTTTGCCTCACCGCCGATGCGATCGCCTTGCAGATAAATTTGCATTTCCGCCAATCCCACGCCGGCGATCGCCACCACCACCGCCCCCACCAGCCATTGTTTCTTAAACCGACCCAATCGACTCAGCCATCCCGATTGCAGCAACGGAGAAGGTAAAAACCGCACCACACCGCGCGTCCCCCCATACAACACCAACTCCAACTCTGCCAACCGCTGTAAAATCACCTCGGTACTTTGCGGGCGTTGTCCCGGGAGGCGCGCCATCAGATTATCGATAAAATCGGCCAATTGCGGCGAAATCTGAGGGGCCGCTTTGCGCCAAAGCAATTTATCCGTATGGGGGTCGTAAAAATCCAACGGATGCTTGCCGGTGAGCAACTCCACAAAGGTGCGCCCCAAGCCAAAAAAGTCCGATTGGGGCACTGGGAAGCCATTTTCCTGCTCTGGGGGGGCATATCCTTTTGAAGAAATCACCGTACCTTTTTGCCCCACCGCCATTTTCGCCAGATAGGTGCGGCTGACTTCGCGCGCGGACCCGAAATCAATTAACGCCAGTTGTTCGCGGCTAAAACTGTGCGCCGGGGAGGGCGATCGCAACATAATATTGCTCGGTTTAATATCCCGATGGAAATACTGCTGCCCGTGGACTTGATGTAAAATTTCTGCAAGCTGCAATAACCAGTTCATCGCTTGCTGCTGGCTAATCGGGCTATGGTTGCGATCGGCCATCCAAGCTTCCAGATTTTGGCCTTCGATTTTTTCCATCACCAAGCAGTGGACGGCGGTTTTTCTCCCTCGCGGGAACACCGTAAAATAGCCCCCGGGTTCGACGATAGGAATTCCCGGATGGCGGAGTCGCTGCAAAACCCTGGCTTCTTGCTTGAACAGGGCGATCGCTTTCGGATTGCTTTCAGTCAGCACTTTCAACACTTTCGCAAACCCGCGATCGTCGGCTTCAAAGGTGAGGCCAAAACCACCGGTTCCCAGGAGTTTTTGCACGCGATATCGTCCGTTAAGTAACAGTTCCGAACCGCACTGACGACAAATGCGGTTCGTCCCATTTAAAGGATCGGCGGGTTTGGGGCAGTTAGGATTGATACAGTAGCTCATAGATAGCTACGGGGTTGGTGATCCGGAGAATAGGCGAACAAGGGGCGCTTCTACAGTTTCTCGGTAGAGGCGCGGCATTCCGGCGGGTCTGACCCGGCTGGATTGCTTGGTGCTGTGTGGGTCACGGAACCCGGGCCGATCGCTCAGCATGCCAGAGATTGATGGTCTGGTCGTAACTGCCAGTGATGATTCGCTCTCCATCGGGAGTGATGGCAAGGGCGAACACTTCAGCCCCATGTCCGGTGAGGCGGTCGATCGCCTGTCCCCGGTTGAGGCTTCTAATTGTCACCGTGGGTTCGTTGCTTGCGATCGCGAAACTGTGCCCATCTGGCGAGATAGCAAGGGAATAAACCGCTTTTGGCGGACGCTTCCAGGTTTTGAGCAGCTCCCCGGTTTCCAGATTCCACAGCTTAAATCCATTATAGTTGCCACTGACTAAGGTTTTGCCATCCGGGGCGATCGCCACCTCGGTGGGCAAACCCGCGTTTCCTTCTAGAGTGTGGATCGATTCGCCGGTGTCTAGATTCCACACTTTGATGGTGTCTGCATAGGTAGCACTCACTAAAGTGCCACCATCTGGGGCGATCGCCAGGGACTTAATCGGGTCAGAATCTCCTTTAAGTGTGGCCATCTTCTCTCCCGTCTCTAGATTCCATAACTCAATGTCTGGGTGATTCCCACTACTGACCAAGATTTTCCCATCGGGACTGATGACCAGTTCTGAGGCAGGATGCCCCTTGTGGGTGCGAATCAATTCCCCACTGTTCAAATTCCAGACTCGAACGATGCGATCGCGAGTTCCGCTGACCAGGGTTTTGCCATCGCCACTGATGGCAACGGCTAAAACCGCGTCGGAATGCCCGCGCAAGATACGTTGCACTTCGCCGCGATCGAGGTTCCACACCCGCACTGTGGCGTCCCAGCTTCCACTAACAAGGGTCTGCCCATCTGGGGCGATCGCTAACGCCGTCACCGCCCGCGAATGACCCGTGAGGGTTTGTTTCTCTCGGCGGATCCTGCCCGGTTTCTCCCCCCGGGCCATCGGGCGATCGCTCTCCTTTGAACCCCTCTGCTGGGGGTAAACTGAGCCATTATTGTTAAAACTACAGCTATTAATTGCACAAAATACAAACAGGATCGGTAGGATTTTTACCAGCCATTTTAAGGGGTGGGAAATCGTTGCAGGCATTAGATGAAATTCTCCGCGACAGTGAGGCTATTATGGCCAAAACTTTGAGGCAATCAAGGAAAGGGTAGCCCGGTGCAACTCGAGGGTCAGCCATGAAGCACAGGGCGCGGCTCAGGCATGACCCGCCGAATCGCCGAATCGCCATCCTGCCTGGGGCGGCGCTGCCCTCGCAGAATGAGTTTTGCAGATGTTTTGAGCCGTTCTCGGCTACGATTCAGGGTCGGCGCGAGATTCATCCCACCGCTTTTTGAAATTGTTATGCCGAATTTTGCTTGAATTAGACGAATTTTGCTTTAATTATAGGATAGGTTTTGTCATTAGCCCTCCCCTGTGGGGTGGTAATGATTTATCGGGGTAGCATTTCTAGTTTGGACTTTCGGCTTGACAGGGAAATTGGTGGCGGTTGCAATGGGCGGATGAGTGAGAGTTTCTCAAGCGGATATAGGTATGGGGCAGTTGGAGGATGATGTCTGATAAGTCATGGTTAAAATTGCTACAGCAACAGCCGGCGATCGCGGTGATCCGCGCTCCAACGTTTCAGTTGGGTTACGAAATGGCAACCGCAGTGGCGCGCGGCGGGATGAAAACTATCGAGATTACCTGGAATAGCGATCGCGCGGCGGATTTGATTGACGTACTCCGGTCCGATTTGCCCCTGTGTACCATCGGCACCGGTACGGTGTTAAATATGAGTCAGTTGCAATCGGCGTTAGCTGCCGGTGCCCAATTTCTCTTTACTCCCCACACCGATTTGGCGATCGTCCAAGTGGCAACCTCGGCGGGAGTGCCGATCGTCCCAGGGGCCTTGTCTCCTACTGAAATTATTACCGCATGGCAAGCCGGTGCGAGTTCCGTGAAGGTGTTCCCCATTTCGGCAATGGGAGGACCGGGGTATATCAAAAGTCTGCAAGGACCGTTGGGTCATATCCCCTTGATTCCCACCGGTGGCGTCACCTTGGAAAATGCCCGGGCATTTCTCGAAGCCGGTGCGATTACCGTGGGCTTAGCCGGAGATCTATTTCCCCCAGACTCGATTTTAGCCGGAGATTGGCAGGCGATCGCCGAACGCGCACAAAAATTGATAGAACGCATAAAAAATATTGATGGCGATCGGGAAGCACCTTGGCCGAAATCCCTGCCGCCGAAATTGTAGCTAACTGACAATATCCAAACGGTGCAGAAGGTAAATTCAATCTCGAAACTCGAATTCCAAAATTTACGAAAGAAGGACGAGAGTTTGAAAGCTACGTTTTAAAAAACGTAGATGAAAAACGAACGGCGACTTTAGTCGCC
>NZ_JAYFEQ010000870.1:0-210 GCF_055795085.1 Phormidium sp. CCY1219
CACTGATGGCGTGGTGGTGGAGAAAAAACTATTCTCCTGTCGGTACAGTTTTTTTCCAGCCTTGGAGTAGTGGTGGAGAAAGAACTATTCCGCTTATCGGTACAGTTTCTTTCCAGCCTTGGAGTGATGGCGACGAAAAAACTATTCCGCTTATCGGTACAGTTTCTTTCCAGCCTTGGAGTAGTGGTGGAGAAAGAACTATTCCGCTTA